>JBPEXA010000465.1:0-2285 GCA_052032135.1 Thermoanaerobaculia bacterium
CGAGGCCGATCGCGGCGTGGATGCGGCTCATCGCGGCGTGCGGAACGACGACGAAGACGAGGGCGAGCAGCGACGAGGTGCCGATCACCCGCAGCAGCAGCGCGAGCCAGCGATCCTCCGGAGCGGACACTGCGATCGAGCGTAGCAGCACCGCTCTCACCGGCGTCGCGGGGCCGCTACACTGCCCGTGATGGACCGCGCGCTCGCCGACAGGATCCGCCAGCTCCCCGACAAGCCGGGCATCTACGTCTTTCGCGACGCGCGGGGGCGGGCGCTCTACGTCGGCAAGGCGAAGTCGCTGCGCAAGCGGGTGGCGAGCTACCGCCGCCGTGCCGACGACCTGCGGCTGGCGACGATGATCGCGGAAGCGACCGACGTCGAGACGGTGGTCACCGGCTCCGAGGCGGAGGCGCTGCTGCTGGAGAACAACTGGATCAAGAAGCATCGCCCGCGCTACAACGTGCTGCTGCGCGACGACAAGACCTACCCGTACGTCAAGCTGACGCTCGCCGACGACTACCCGCGCGTCGCCTTCACCCGCCGCATCTTCGACGACGGCGCCGAGTACTACGGCCCCTTCCTTCCCGGAGGCCTCGCCCGCCGGGCGATCAAGCTGACGCAGAAGCTGTTCGGCCTGCGGGTGTGCACCATCGAGATCGACGGCTCGCTGCCGCGGCCGTGCCTCTACTACGACATGAAGCGGTGCCTCGGGCCGTGCGTCGACGGCCTGACGACGCGGGCCGCCTACGACGAGGCGGTCGCCGACGCCCGTCTCTTCCTCGGCGGTCGCACCGATCAGCTGGCGCGCAAGCTGCGCGGCGAGATGCAGGCGGCGTCGGAGGCGCTCGAGTTCGAGCGGGCGGCGCAGCTGCGCGACACGCTCGCCGAGATCGATAGCGTCACCCAGCGCCGCAGCCTCGCCTCGCTGCAAGGAGAGGACGTCGATCTCTACGGCCTGCACATGGCGGGGGGCGACGCGGCGGTGACCATCCTGGTGATGCGCGGCGGCCGGGTGCTCGATCGCCGCGAGCTGTTCTGGGAGCGGCGCCCTGATCTCACCCCCGAGCGCCTCCTCTCCGAGCTGCTGCCGCAGCTCTACGCGCGCACCACCTTCATCCCCAAGGAGATCCACCTGCCGGTGGCGATCGAGGGGGAGGAGGCGCTGACCGAGTGGCTCTCCGAGCGCAAGGGGGAGCGGGTCTACGTGCGGCTGCCGGTGCGGGGACCGAAGGCGCAGCGTCTGAAGGTCGCCCGTCGCAACGCGGAGCTGGCGTTCCGGCGGCGCTTCCGCCTCGATCGCCGTGAGGACCGCGGCCCGGCGTCGCTGGTCGAGGCGCTCGAGCTCACCGAGCCGCCGCGGCGGATCGAGGGGATCGACATCTCGAACTTCCAGGGCGCGGAGATGGTCGGGTCGCTGGTGGTGTGGGAGGGGGGGCGGCTGCTCAAGCGCGACTACCGCTCCTTCAACCTGGTCAACATGACGGGGCAGGACGACGTCGCCGCCATCCACCAGGTGGTGCTGCGCCGCTACCGTCGGGTGCTGGAGGAGGTCGGCACGATGCCCGACCTGGTGCTGATCGACGGCGGGCGGGGTCAGCTCAACGCCGCCCTCGAGGCGCTCGCCGAGCTGGGGGTCGAGGAGACGCCGATCGTCGCCCTCGCCAAGCGGCGGGAGGAGCTCTATCTCCCGTCGCGGCCGGAGCCGCTGTCGCTGCCGTCCGACCATCCCGGCCTGCAGCTGTTGCAGCGGGTGCGGGACGAAGCTCATCGATTCGCCGTCGGTCGCCATCGGCGGCGCCGCTCGAAGGGGACGCTCGCCTCGCGACTCGACGAGCTGCCCGGCATCGGCAGTCATCGCCGCAAGGCGCTGCTGCGGCGATTCGGGAGCCTCGAGGGGGTGCGTCAGGCGAGCCTCGAGGAGCTCCAGGCGGAGGTCGGGCCGGTGCTCGGCCACCGGGTGTTCACCTCGCTGCGCGGCGCCGCAGCGGCGGCCGCCGAGAGCGGATCGGACGCCGACGGTGCCGGCTGACGGCGGCGCGCGGTCGCTGCTGGCGGTCGACGCCAGCCCGTACGTCTTCCGCGCCCATCACGCGCTGCCGTCGACCATCGTCGACCCGTCGGGACGGCCGGCGGCGGCGGTCTACGGCTTCGCCACGTTCCTGCTCAAGCTGTTGGCCGACGAGCGCCCGGCCCACGCCGCGGTCGCCTTCGACGACAGCCTCACCACCAGCTTCCGCAACCGGATCTATCCCCCCTACAAGCAGCATCGGGAGGCGCCGCCGGAC
>JBPEXA010000466.1:0-1511 GCA_052032135.1 Thermoanaerobaculia bacterium
GAAGCCGGCTTCGAAGTTGAGACTCTCTTCGGCCTCGACCTCCTCGGTCGAGCTCGGACCGGGCGGCGCGAAGCCGCGATGGATGCCGGCGAACAGCTGCCGCTCGTCGCTCAGCGCGTAGCTGACCCCCACCCCGGGGATCACCTCGGTCAGGGAGTTCTCGCGCTGGCGCAGGCCGGAGCCGGAGCGCGTCGGATCGTCGGTGCCGAAGTCGTCGCGGCGGAGATCGATCGACTCGACGCGCACCCCCGGGGTGAGCACCCAGCGCCCGGCGCGGATCGTGTCCTCGACGAAGAGGGCGGTCGCCTCGGCGCGGGCGACGCGGTTCGCCTGGCTGCCCGGCACTCCGAGCTCGTTGAACCGCCGGCGGCCGTCGAGCATCTGGTAGCGATCCTCCTCCTGGAAGCGGTCCTCTTCGTCCTCGTGGAGGCGCACGCCCACTCTCAGCTCGTGCTCGACGTCGCCGCGCTCGAGGTCGATGCCGAGCACCGCCTGGAGGCCGGTCGAGGCGTAGTCGCGACGGTTGTTGCGCACCCGCAACGAGCCCGGCTCGCTGTCGAGCTCGCCGCGCAGCACGGCGAGCGCCGTCGGGTGGGCATCCGGGTCATCGAGCACGCTGGCGATGCCGACCCCATCGACCTTCTCGAGCTTCGCCCAGTTGCGGAAGAACTCGTTGCGGTAGGCGGTGACGGTGACGCTGGTGCGGGCCGACGGGGTGATCAGGTAGTTGACCTGCAGCTGCTGGTGGTCGGTGCGGATCCGATCCCCCGCCGAGGCGGCGTAGCGGCGGTAGGGGTCGCGCTGGAAGTCCCCGGCGGTGAGCCCGACGTAGGTCTCGTCGCCGTCGTGCTCCGTCCTGCCGACCTTGACCTCGAGCGCCTGGCGGATCCGCGCCTCGGGCCGCGAGAGCACCCGGAACTTGCCGAGGACGTCGGCGAGCTCGAAGCCGCTGTCGCCGCCACCGTCGATCCGCTTGAAGCCGTCGTGGGCGAGGTCGTACGCCTCCACCAGCCAGCCGACCCGGTCGCCGCTGCCGCCGGCGCTGGCGTGCAGCCGGGCGAGACCGTCGCTGCCGGCCGCCAGCTCGAGATCCGCGGCTCGCCCGCCGGGGATCGACGTCGACAGGTAGTTGATCGATCCGCCGTTGGTGTAGGGGCCCTGGCGGATGGCGCCGGGGCCCTTGACGATCTCGAACCCCTCCATCCTGCCGGCGGTCGGCGAGTAGTAGGCCGATG
This sequence comes from Thermoanaerobaculia bacterium, assembly GCA_052032135.1. GTDB lineage: Bacteria > Acidobacteriota > Thermoanaerobaculia > Multivoradales > JAHEKO01 > CALZKB01. Next base: position 1,236 of record JBPEXA010000466.1, read on the forward strand.
GCGCGGCGTAGGGAGCGGGGGCGATCAGCACCCCGTCCTCGAGCAGCGTCACCTTCGAGCTGCGCTCGACGCCGGTGCCGCGGATGCCGATGTTGGGTCGCAGGCCGAAGCCGTCCTCCTCCTGGAGGTGGAGGCCGGGCACCTGCCGCAGCACCCGATGAACGTCCTGATAGCCCTGGCGCTCGAGATCCTCGGCGCCGATCACGTGGCCGGAGCCGGCGAGCTCCTGGAGCGCCTCGGGCGAGCCGACCACCAGCATCTCCTCGAAGAGCTGGA
>JBPEXA010000467.1:0-2010 GCA_052032135.1 Thermoanaerobaculia bacterium
GCCTGCGAGGGCGACGACTGCGACCACACGATGGTGTTCGTCGGCGACGACGGCGAGATGAAGGTGCTCGCCGGCGACGGCGTCGAGTGGGTCGGCGACGACGGCGAGCGGCGCGTGATCAAGGTGATGGGCCACGGCGGCGGCAAGGGGGGCTTCCTCGGCGTCGGTATGACCGAGCTGACCGCCGAGCTGCGCGCCCACTTCGGCGTCCCCGAGGAGGCCGGCGTGATGGTCTCCAAGGTGGTCGACGACAGCCCCGCGCAGCGGGCCGGCCTGCGCGCCGGCGACATCATCACCCTGGTCAACGGCGAGACGGTCGGCAGCGGGCGGGCGCTCGCCTCGATGATCGGCGGCCTCGACGACGGCGCGACCGCGACCCTAGAGGTGTGGCGCGACGGCCGAGTCGAGCAGCTGACGGCGACCATCGAGGAGCGCGAGCGCGCCGGCCTGCACGGCAGGATGCCGCACCTCCACGGCCACCACGGCGGCCGCGCGATGATGTTGGGCGGCGGCGGCGAGAATGCGATGAAGGTGATCGAGATCGAGTGCGACGACGACGGCGGCGACTGCGGCGCGCACGGCGATCACGGCTCCTACGACTGCGGCGCCGAGAGCTGCGAGGTCGAGGTGCGCTGCACCCCCGACGGCTGCGACTGCACCGTCAACGGCGAGGCGGTCGACTGCTCGGAGATCCCGGGCGTCCCCGATCACTGAGGCGAGCCGCACGAGCCCGGATCCCGGGGTCTCCCGTGCGACAATCGGCGCGGGAGACCCTGTGCAGGCCGCCACCGCACCGACGCTGAGCACCATCCGGGAGGCGCGCCACCGGCTCGGCGACCGCATCCGGACGACGCCGACCTGGCCGTGGCGGGGCCGTGAGATCGCCGAGCGGGTCGCCCCCGGCACCGCGCCGTTCCTCAAGCTCGAGCTGTTCCAGTACGCCGGCACCTTCAAGCCGCGCGGCGCGCTGCTGAACATGCTGGCGCTGAGCGCCGAGCAGCTCGAGCGGGGGGTGACGGCGGTCAGCGCCGGCAACCACGCGGTCGCCGTCGCCTACGCGGCGCGCGAGCTCGGCTGCAGCGCCAAGGTGGTGATGATCCGCACCGCCAACCCCGCTCGGCTCGCCGCCTGCCGCGCTTACGGCGCCGAGGTGGTGCTCGCCGACGACGCGCACACCGCCTTCGACGAGGTCGGGCGCATCGAGCGGGAGGAGGGGCGCGCCTTCGTTCACCCGTTCGAGGGCGAGCGGACGGTGCTCGGCACCGCCACCGTCGGCCTCGAGCTGTGCGAACAGGTGACCGGTCTCGACGCGGTGATCGTGCCGGTCGGCGGCGGCGGGCTGTGCGCCGGCGTCGCCGCCGCGGTCAAGGCGGCGCAGCCCGGCTGCCGCGTGATCGGCGTCGAGCCGACCGGCGCCGACAGCATGCACCGCAGCTTCGCCGCCGGCGAGCCGCAGTCGATCGAGCGCGTCGACACCATCGCCGACAGCCTCGGCGCCCCGTACGCGGCGCCCTACACCTTCGCGCTCTGCCGGCGGTACGTCGACGAGCTGGTCAAGGTCGACGACGATCAGCTGGTCGACGCCATGCGGCTGCTGTTCGACGGCGCCAAGCTGGTCGCCGAGCCGGCGGCGGCCGCCGCCACCGCGGCGCTGATCGGACCGTTGCGCGAGGCGCTCGGCGGCCGCCGCGTCGGCCTCGTCATCTGCGGCACCAACATCGACGCCGAGACCTTCCACCGACTGCTCGCCGGCGGCGACTGACCTTCGATCGCCCCGCGGCGACGGGCCGAGCCCGCAGTGACCTCGTCGATTGACAAATCTTGGCGTCATATGCACTAAAATAACGGCGGATGGGCGCGAAGGGTCTCGAACAGGGGGTGCACCATGCCGCGAAGGTCGATCGTCGTCGCCGTCAGCCTCGCCCTGGCGAGTGCGGGAGGGGCGTTCGCCGCCAACCCGCAGTACGCGCTCACCCTCGGTGAGCGCACGTTCGATCCCCTCGCCGAGCC
>JBPEXA010000468.1:0-1796 GCA_052032135.1 Thermoanaerobaculia bacterium
GGGCGAGCCCGCCGGTTCGTCGCAGTACCATGCCACAACGCCGAAGCGCCGGGCGCGGCGCTGTCGAACGGCACCGCCGCCCGCATCGACCGATGTCCCGATTCAAGGACCATTTCTCCTCGCAGGCCGACGCCTACGCCCGGCATCGTCCCGGCTATCCCGCCGCGCTCTTCGACTGGCTTGCCGGTGCGGCGGCGCGGCGCCGACTGGCGTGGGACGTCGCGACCGGCAACGGTCAGGCGGCGCAAGGGCTGGCCGAGCGCTTTCGCCGGGTGGTCGCCACCGACGCCAGCGTGCAGCAGCTGCTCGCCGCCGATCGCCACCCGGGCGTGCACTTCCGGTTGGAGCGGGCGGAAACCTCGTCTCTCCCCGCCGCCGCCGTCGATCTCGTCACCGTCGGGCAGGCGCTCCACTGGTTCGATCTCGGCCGCTTCAACGACGAGGTGGTGCGGGTGGCGGCGCCCGATGCGCTGCTCGCCGTCTGGTCGTACCGGCTGATGCGCGTCGCGCCGACGATCGACGGCGTCCTCGAGCGGTGGATGTTCGAGATTCTCGCGCCGTGCTGGCCGCCCGAGCGGCTGCACGTCGAGACCCGCTACCGCGATCTCGATCTGCCGATCGAGCCGCTCGACACACCCGACCTCCGGATGCGGCGCACCTGGTCGGCGCGCCAGGCGCTCGACTACATCGGCACCTGGTCGGCGACCCGGCGGTTCCGGCAGCGACACGGCGACGGCGCGCTCGCCGGCGTCGAAGCGGAGCTGATCGCGGCGTGGGGACCCGGACGGCGGCCGGTCGAGTGGCCGCTCGACCTTCGGGCGGGGCGGGTGGTCGACGGTTAGAGACCGGCGGTGCGGGCCGCCGTCAACGCCTCGATCACCTCGTCCTTGGTCAGCAGCTCGCCGAACAGGTGGGGCGGCGATCCCGGGCGGTAGAGGAGGTAGAAGGGGATGCCGTAGCGACCGTGGTCTTCGAGGAAGCGGGCGATCGCGTCGTCGCGGTTGGTCCAGTCGGCCTTCATCGGCACCACCTCGAAGCGGCGGAAGGCGTCGGCGATCTCGGGCGTCTCGAGGACCAGTCGCTCGTTCACCTTGCAGGTGAAGCACCAGTCGGCGGTGACGTCGACGAAGACCAGACGACCCTCGTCGGCGAGCGCCTCCGCCTCGGCGCGCTCGAAGACCACCCAGTCGATCAGGCTGCGCCCTTCGCTCGCCGCCAGCGCTCGCGCCGTCTCGCGGCCGCCGCCGGCGATCGCCACGGTGGCGACGACCGCCGCCAGCGCCGCGATCTGGGCGGCGCGCCGAGCGCCGGCGGTCGCCGCCCGCGAAGCGAGCCAGACGCAGAGCGCCATCGTCAGCAGGGCGAGCTGGACGAAGGCGAGCCGATCGCTCGGCAGCTGGGCGGCGAGCACGTAGAAGAGCCAGACGGCGGCGGCGGCGAGCAGGAAGCCGAGCACCGATCGCAGCGTCGACATCCACGCCCCCGGTCGCGGCAGCAGGCCGGAAGCGCCGGGGACGGCGGCGAGCACCAGATAGGGGAGCGCCATGCCGATGCCGACGGCGGTGAAGACGGCGACGATGACGGCCGGCGGCTGGGCGAGGCCGAAGGCGATGGCGGTGCCGAGAAAGGGCGCCGAGCACGGGGTCGCCATCAGGGTGGCGAAGAGGCCGGACACCAGGTGACCGGCGACGCCGTGGCCGCTGCCGCCGATCCCCCGCGACAGGAAGGCGGGGAGCGGGATCTCGAAGACGCCCCACAGGTTGAGCGAGAAGAGGACGACGATGACGGCGAGGGCG
>JBPEXA010000469.1:0-2754 GCA_052032135.1 Thermoanaerobaculia bacterium
CTTCGATGCCAGGCCCGATCGGCGTTTGGCGATCGCGGACGCGGCGGCGCTCGCGGAGCCGGCGTCGGTGGAGGGGCGCACGGATGCCCGCCTCGACCGCATCGACAACCGCGGCGACTACGTGATCATCGCGCCGCAAGAGCTGATCCGGGGGGCCGAGGCGTTCGCCGACTTCCGGGCCGGCACCGGCTGGACCCCGTTCGTCGTCGAGCTCCAGTCGATCTACGACGCGTTCTCGCACGGCGAGCCGACCCCGGAAGCGGTCGGCCGCTTCTTGCGAGCGGCCGTCGAGCGGTGGGAGCTGCCGCCTTCTCACGTGCTGCTCGTCGGAGCGGGCTCCTTCGATCACCGCGACCTCCTCGGCCACGGCAAGGACCTGCTCCCGGCGAGGATGGTGTCGACGCCGCACGGGCTCTTCGCTTCCGACCTGGCGAACGCCGACGTCGACGGAGACCGGCGACCCGACCTGGCGGTGGGGCGGCTACCGGTCTTCGACAACGAGGAAGTCCTCGCCTATGTCGAGCGCCTGCAGGCGACGGAAGCCGACACCGATCCACGGGCGCTGTTGATGGCGGCCGACGATACCGATCCCGCCGGGGACTTCGCGGTCAGCAGCGAGCGGCTGCTCGAGCGGGCTCCCGGCGACCTCGAGATCGAGCGCGCCTACCTCGATCTCGCGACCGCGGATGCGGTCAGGGATCAGATCGTCGCCGCCCTCGAGCGCGGCGTGTCGGTGGTCGCCTACACCGGTCACGGAGGCGTCACACGGTGGGCCGAGGAGGGCATCCTCCGCAGCGAGGACGTGGCGACCCTCACCAATGCCGACCGGCTACCGATCGTCGCCAACCTCTCGTGCTCGATCGGTCGCTTCGACCTCCCGGACTTCACCGGCCTCGGCGAAGACCTGGTCACGTGGTCGGGCGGCGGCGCGGCGGCGGTGTTCGCCGCCTCGGGAGTCGTCACCCACCCCGAGAACGAGGCGCTGGGAGCGGCGTTCTTCGACGCCTGGGCGGACGGAGCGCCTTCGATCGGCGCAGCCGCGGTCGCGGCTCTCCGAGCGTCGGGGACGCCGGCGACGGCGGTCTACACGTTGCTCGGCGATCCCGCCGCTCGACTCCCTCGCCCTCGGTGAGCCGGCGTCGCCTGGCCGGGAGGCGCCGATCGGGCGCTCCCCACGCCGGGGTAGACTCCCGCCACCGATGATCGGCTCCCAGCTCGGCCACTACCGGATCCTCGAGAAGCTCGGCCACGGCGGCATGGGCGAGGTCTATCTCGCCGAAGATTCCAAGCTCAAGCGCAGGGTGGCGCTCAAGGTGCTGAGCGCCGATCTGGCGCGCTCCGAGGAGGTGCTCGACCGCTTCCAACGCGAGGCGGAGTCGGTGGCGGCGCTCAACCATCCGAACATCGTCACCCTCCATTCCGTCGAGAGCGAGGGGGACGTCCGCTACCTGACGATGGAGCTCGTCGAGGGCCGCTCGCTCGATCAGCTGATCCCCGACGACGGGCTGTCACTGGAGCGGGTGTTCGAGATCGCCATCCCGCTCGCCGACGCGCTCGCCGCCGCCCACGAGAAGGGGATCGTGCACCGCGACCTCAAGCCGGCGAACGTGATGGTGACCGACGACGGCCGGGTGAAGGTGCTCGACTTCGGCCTCGCCAAGCTGATGGACGCCGACGACGGCGCGGCGGCGGACGAGGCTCGCACCCAGGCGCTGACCCAGGAGGGCCTGGTCCTCGGGACGATGCCGTACATGGCGCCCGAGCAGGTGCAGGGCAAGTCGCTCGACCGCCGATCGGACATCTTCTCGCTGGGCGTGATGCTCTACGAGATGGCGACCGGGCGGCGGCCGTTCGGCGGCGAGACCTCGGCCGATCTGATCTCGGCGATCCTGCGCGATCAGCCACCGGCGGTCACCGACCTGCGGGACGAGCTGCCGCACCACCTCGGGCGCATCGTCCGCCACTGCCTCGAGAAGGACCCGAAGCGGCGCTACCAGTCGGCACTCGACGTCCGCAACGAGCTGGAGGACTTGCGCCGGGAAGTCGACAGCGGCGTGGTGCACACCGGCAGCTCCGCCCGGATCCCCGCCGCGCGGACGGCGGGCCCGGGGTGGCGACTTCCGGCGGTCCTGGTGCTCCTGGTCGCCCTGCTGGCGATCGTCGCTTGGCGCTTCCTCGGCTCCTCGGGGAGCGCGCCGGCACCGGCGCCGGCGGCGGGTGCAGAGGGGGCCAAGCCGTCGGTGGCGGTGCTCTTCTTCGACAATCTGTCCGGCGATGCCGAGCTCGACTGGCTGCGGACCGGACTGACCGACATGCTGGTCACCGACCTCTCGCAGTCGCCCGATCTGCGCGTCCTGTCGACCGACCGCCTCTACCAGATCCTCACCGATCTTCGGAAGCTCGACGAGCGGATCACCTCCTTCGAGGTGGTGCGCGACGTCGCCGAGGCGGCGGGTGCCAACACCGTCATCCTGGGCAGCTTCGCCAAGATCGGCGAGACGATCCGCATCTCGATCAAGATCCAGGAAGCGGCGACCGGCGAGATCCTCAAGGCGGGCAGCGTCGACGCCAGCGTCCGGGACGAGATCTTCGCCCGTGTCGACGACCTGTCGCGCGACATCCGCCAGAGCATCGCGCTGCCGGCGGCGCCGCGAGAGGCGGCCGATCGCAACCTCGCGGAAGTGTCGACCGACTCGATCGACGCCTCCGCGAAACCGATGTTGTTGTGCGCGGTGCTGAGCTTCGCCAGCGCCA
>JBPEXA010000047.1:0-4284 GCA_052032135.1 Thermoanaerobaculia bacterium
TGGCGGAAGCCTGAAGCGCTCACCCTCGACCACAGGAGTGCCCAAGCAATGGCGGTGACCGGCATCGGCGGCTTGTTCTTCCGCGCTGAGAATCCCGACGAGCTGATGGCCTGGTACCTCGAGCACCTCGGGGTCGGGGCCGACATGGCCGCCGGCGAGTACGTCTGGGAGCAGTCGGAAGGGCCGACCGTCTTCGCCCCCTTCCCGGCCGACACCGAATACTTCGCCAACGACCAGCAGTGGATGCTCAACCTGCGCGTCACCGGGCTCGACGAGCTGCTGGCCAAGCTGCGCGCGGTCGGCATCGAGATCACCACCAACGAGGAGTGGGACACCCCCGAGACCGGCCGCTTCGCGCGCATCCACGATCCGGAAGGGAATCCGATCGAGCTGTGGGAGCCGCCGGGCTGAGCCGCCCCCTCCTCGACCACTTTCTCCCCGACTACGAGGTCCGCACCCGGCACGCGGTCCGGATCGACGCCCCGGTGGAGGCGGTGATGGCGGCGGGCAAGGGGCTTGATCTGCGCGATTCGCGGCTCATTCGCGTGCTGTTTCGACTGCGGGGGATCCCCGCGAGCGACCTGACGCTCGACGGCCTCCGCCATCTCGGCTTCCTCCACCTCGGCGAGCGTGCCGACGAGCTGGTGCTCGGGGTGGTGGGCAAGTTCTGGACGCCGAGCGGGCACCTGGTCGAGCTGTCACCCGACGAGTTCCGCTCGTTCCGGCGGCCGGGATACGCCAAAGCCGCCTTCAACTTCCTCGTCTCGCCGGTCGGCGACGACGCCGCCGAACTCACCACCGAGACCCGGGTGGCGACCACCTCCGGATCGCTGCGCTTCCGCCTCTACTGGCTGCTCGTGGCGCCGTTCAGCGGTTGGATCCGTCGTGAGATGCTGCGGCTGATCAAGGCGCGGGCGGAAGCAGTCCCGCGCTAGGCCGCTCGCCGCCCGAGCTGCCTCGGGCCGCTCCCGCTACTGCACGGTCGTCGACCAGGACGAGGTGTCGCCCGACTCGAAGCCGTCCTCGAAGATCGTGTCGCCGGCGTTGATGATCTGCCCTCGAATCTCGCCCGCCGGTTCCGCGGCGGAGTGGATGTTGACGTAGAGATCGCCGGCGAACAGTTCATCGATGAGGGCCGAGAGGTCGATCGACGGCAGGATGATGGGGCTCGTCGGGTCGCCGAGGTCCACCACCACCGGCCCGTTCTGACCGGCCGGCGCCTCGTGGATGTGCGCGCCGGTCGGGTTGGCGACGTCGTGGACCACCTCGATCCAGAAGTCGGTCCCGCCGACCGCGTTCGGTCCCAGCCGCACCGTCCCGACCGCGCCGCTGTCGGTGGGCGGCACCTCCTGGGTGCCGTCGGCGATCCCCCCGTGAGGGGCGACCTGGAGGCCGACGCGCAGCGCCCGCAGGTTCGGTGCTCCCTCGCGACAGTCCTCGATCGGAGGCGCCGGCGGATCGCCCTTCCAGCAGAGGTTGATGGGGGTGCCGCCGCTCTCGTCGGTGCCGAGGAACTGGCCCGGCGTGGCATCGCCGTCGAGCACCACGCAGGCGGAATCGAGCTGGATCGCGTCGAAGCCGACGGAGAACCTCCCGAAGTCGTTGGTGACCGGCGTGACCCAGGTCACCGAGGTCGGGAAGTCGGGGACGTTCTCCACCACGTCGCTCGTCGGCCCGGCGATGATCTGTTCGGGCGGCGTCGGCCCGCGCTCGGTGTGGATGATCGCCCGCCGCACCTGGGCGTCGAACGGCATCGTCGTGTCGCCGCCCGAGCGGGTCGCTTCGAGCTGGACGGCGTTGATGAAGTAGCTGCCGCGATCGAGGCAGACGGTGGGCACGTCGGCCTCCGAGCAGTACTCGATCACGAATCCGGCCGCCGCCCCGAGGCCGTTCTCGTTGGTGCCGTCGTAGGGGGTGATGACGCAGGGATCCTGCCCGGCCCCCGCGGCAGCCGCCAGCAACCAGCCGAGCACCGCGAGGGGGGATGGGTTGAGTCGCGATCCGACCATGATGCGCTCCCCTCGGTTGTGAGTTGTGGAGCCGGCAGTATAGCGGGAGCTACGGAGCCCCCCGGGGGGGACACGGCGCGAGCGCGGCTCGGCGACGGGCTGCAGTCGCGCCGCCGCTCACTCTCCCTCGCGCAACCGCGCCGACAGGTTCGCCACCCGCAGCTCGAGGCGCTTGATCTCGCGGACGATGGCGAAGCGCTCCATCTCCATCCAGGTCCACAGCTTGAGGAAGCCGACGGCGAACCAGCACAGCCACGCCACCGCCCCCCAGCGCAGCATGGTCGCCGCGTCGTCGGCCTCGAAGAAGCGGATGCCGGTGACGACGGCGGCCACGAACAGCGCCAGCATGACGACGACGATCAGCACATTCATCCAGCGCCAGCGGCCGCGGAAGAGGCTGAACACCTGTTCGGGGAGGGTCGGCTCTTCGACGTCGAAGTGAGCGCGGTCCTCCTCGCTCAAGGCCTCGCGGATGAGGGCGTCGATGTTCTCGGTCGGGGTCTTCATGTTCCGTCCTCCAGGGTCTCCCGGAGCGTCTTCCGGGCGTGAAAGAGCCGTGACTTGACCGTTCCGGGCGAGATCCCCAGACGATCGGCGATGGAGCGGACCGGCAGTGAGCGCAGGTAGAAGAGCTCGAGCACGTCGCGGTGGCTGGCGGAGAGCGCCGCGAACGAGTCCCGCAGCCTGGCCACCGCGCGCGAGCGGTCGATGCGCTCGCCGGCGGTCGGCGGCTGCGGCGCCTCGGGCTCCCTGGCGACCTTCTCCGCCAGCGACCGGCTCTTCTGGCGGTGGCGGATCCAGTCGGTGCTCTTGTGCGCCACGATGCGCAGCGCCCAGGGGCCGAAGCGGGCCGGGTCGTCGAGCCGGCGCAGGCCGCGAACGATCGCCAGCCACGCCTCCTGCACCACCTCGCCCGCCTCGCGGCTGGCGGTCAGCCGGCGAGCGAGGCGCAGCATTCGAGGCTGCCAGCGGCGGGCCAGTTGCTCGAACGCCGCGGCGTTCCCGCGCCGGCTCTCGATCACCAGCAGCTCGTCGAGAATGCGCTCTCTTCGGTCCATCATGCCGCTCCACCTCTCCAGTCGGAGATCGGAGGGATCGGTTCAACGCATTCTGGCTCGCGGCGTCGGGAATCGAATCTCGCCGTCCAGCGGTCCCATGGTGCTGGCTATGGTAGATTTCTACCATGAAAACCACCATCGACTCGGCGGGTCGCGTCGTCGTCCCCAAGAAGCTGCGAGAGATCCTCGGCCTCAGAGGGGGAGAAGTGCTCGAGATCCGGGAGACCGACGGGCGCATCGAGCTCGAGCCGGTGCCGACCGAAGTCCGCCTCGAGGACCGCGACGGAGGGTTGGTCGGCGTCGCCGAGGAGGACCTGCCGCCCCTCTCGGACGACCTGGTCCGCGCCACCCTCGAGCGGTCGCGGCGTTGATCGCCGTCGACACCAGCGTCGTCGTCGCCCTGTTCGCGACCTGGCACGAAGCCCACGCGGAGGTCGCCGCGGCCTTGAAGGGCGAGCGCGAGGTCCGCCTGCCGGCGCACGTGGCGCTCGAGACCTATTCGGTGCTCACACGGCTCCCTCCGCCCCATCGCGTCTCGCCGGCGCCGGTCGCGGAGTTCCTCGACCGGCGGTTCGACAGCCGCTGGCTGGAGCTCGACGCCGGAGGCCATCGACGGCTGCTGCGCGAGGCGAGCGGACTGCCCCTCCACGGCGGCGCGATCTACGACGCGCTGGTCGGAGGCACCGCCCGCGACGCCGGCGCCCGACTGCTGAGCCGCGATCGCCGGGCGGCGCCCGTCTACCGCGCGCTGGGCGTGGAGTATCGGCTGCTGTCGTGAGGGACCGGTTCGACAGCGACCATCGCTTTAGCCGAGAATCGCGTTGTCGGAGCGACCATGCCCTACGTCTCCTTTTCTCATGCAAAGGCCCATCTCGCTCGGCTGCTCACGGAGGTCGAGCAACTCGGCGAAGAAGTCGTCATCACCCACTCTGGACGCCCGGCCGGGGTTCTGCTCTCCATCGAGCACTACGAAGGGCTGGTGGAAACCCTCGAGATCCTCGCCGACCGCGAGCTTGCGAAGTCGATCGAGGCAGGCCTCGCCGATGCCGCGGCGGGCAACCTGCTGGATGACGACCCGACTTGACCCGGCGGGCCGAGCGACTCGCTAGGGCGACGCGGATCGTCAGGGCGCGTCAGGGCAGGGTGGCCGACCAGGCCGAGGTGTCGCCGCTCTCGAAGCCGTCGCTGAAGATCGCGTTGGAGCCGTACTTGACGAC
>JBPEXA010000470.1:0-5128 GCA_052032135.1 Thermoanaerobaculia bacterium
ATCGACGTCGCCGCGCAGTCGTCGACGTCGGCGCGGCACCCCGGGCCGTGGTAGGGGGTGACGGGGAGGCTGCCGCAGCCGACCAGCGAGGTCAGCGCCAGGGCCACTCCCCAACGGCCGAGATCGGGTCGTCGCCGTGGATGAGCTGGACGCATGTTCGGTGTCGCCGTCGTCGACTCGAGCCCTCGACGGCACGGGCGAACGCCGAGCCTCGGCCGCGCCGCCGGTACAATCTCGAGGAACCTCAGATCGATGCTATTTGCATGAGACGATAGCACGTGTCCCCGGGTCGCACCTCGACATCCCGCCCGCCGGCTGTTGCCGCGATCGCCGCTCTCTCCCTCCTGCTGGCGACACCCGCCTGCCGCGATGGGGACGCCGGAGACCCGCCCATCGACGAGGCGGCGGCCGCCGGCCGCGACGCCGACAGCTTCCCGGCCGCCGACGACGACTGGTTCCGAGCGATGGACGGCGGTGTCGCCCTCACTCCGTCCGAGGTCCGGGGCCGCAACAGCTGGATGGTGTGGACCGGTGGCAACGAGGCGATGTGGGACCACCTGGCCAACAACTCGTTCGGCGCCTTCGACCTGCTGAAGACGCTGTCGTCGCATCCGGCGCTGCCGGTCGAGCGGTCGAACCGTTTCGCCCGCCTCGGCCTCTGGAACGAGCCCGGCTTCGAGCAGGCGACGGCGCCCGATCCCGAGCGCTACGGCCTTTGGCTCGACCGTCGCGGGGCGTGGCGCGATCCGTTCGAAGACCCGGAGCGCTACCCGGGCCTGGTCGCCGGATCGTCGTTCTACGGCGAGCCCTCGGGCATCGTCGGTCTCCGCCTCTTCCCCAACCCCGCCTTCGACGAGGCGGCCGCCGCGCGCTGGGACGCCGAGCGGTTCTACACCGATCCCGGCTACTACCTCGACCGCGAACTGATCCGCCCTTACCGCGTCGGCATGAGCTGCGCCTTCTGCCACGTCAGCGCCGATCCGCTGCGCCCGCCGACCGATCCCGAGAGCCCACGTTGGGAGGAGCTCTCCGCCTACGTCGGGGCCCAGTACTTTCGCAACGGCCGGATCTTCTTCTACGACCCCGATCCGGCGAACTTCGTCTTCCAGCTGTTCGACGCGCCGCCGCCGGGCACCAGCGACACGTCGCTGATCGCCACCGACAACATCTTCAACCCCCGCAACATGAACGCCATCTACGAGGTCGGGCCGCGGATGGCGGCGGCGCAGCGATGGGGGGCGGAGACTCTCGCCGGCGGCGCGCTCGCCAACCGCCAGCTGCCCGACCTCGAGCTCGCCGACGGCACCGTGGTCGAGAGCTTCGAGCCCCCCGATCGCGCCCGGGTCCCGCGGGTACTGAAGGACGGCGCCGACTCGGTCGGCATCCTGGCGGCGCTCAACAGGGTCTACGTCAACATCGGCACCTTCCATCAGGAGTGGTTCCGGCACTTCGAGCCGCTGATCGGCGGCCGTCCACAGACGCCGTTCGACGTCGCCCAGGCGCGCGAGCGATCGAGCTACTGGCGGGCCACCGAAGCCCGCACGCCGGACGTCGCCGCCTACTTCCTCGCCGCCGCCCGCCCGCACCGGCTGGCCGACGCTCCCGGGGGCGCGGCCTATCTCGACGCCGACGCGGCGACGCTGGAGAGGGGACGCCGCGTGTTCGCGGCCGAATGTGCGCTCTGCCATTCGAGCAAGCAGCCGTCACCGCCGGCCGGTATCGATCCGTTCAGCAGCGAGCATCGTGCCTGGCTCTCGAGCCCGGAAGGCGCCGCCGCGATGGTCGCGGTGGTGAGCGCCGACGACTTTCTCGACGGCAACTACCTCTCCACCGACCGCCGCATCCCGGTCGACCGGCTCGGCACCAACCTGTGCAGCCCGCTCGCCTCGAACGCCGTCGCCGGCGGCATCTGGGAGGCCTTCTCGTCCGACACCTATCGTCGGTTGCCGGTGGTGGGGGCGGTCGAGGTCGCCGATCCGTTCGATGCCGGCCTCGCTCGCCCATTCGAGATGCCGGGGGGCGGTCGCGGCTACACCCGGGTGCCGTCGCTCGTCTCCGTGTGGTCGTCCGCCCCCTACCTCCTCAACAACAGTCTCGGCCCCCACGAGGCCGACCCGTCGGTGGCGGCTCGCATGCGCTCCTTCGAGCGGTCGATCGAGCTGTTGCTGTGGCCGGAGCTGCGCGAGCCGTACGTCGCGCGGACCACCGCGGTGAGCTGGCTCAAGGTCGGCGTCGCCTACCTCCGCTCGCCGCTCGACCAGCTGGTCGGCTTCTTCTCTCGTTGGTTCGGCAACGGCGTCATCGAGATCGGGCCGATCCCCGCTGGGACCCCGGTCGCGTTGCTCGCCAACCTCGCGCTCAACGACCCCGAGCGCCACGCCGAGATCATACGGCTGCTGCCCGACGTCGGCCGGGTGCTCGCCGAGATCGCGGTGCGCGACCTCGACGAGCGGCAGGCGGCCGAGCGGCTGCGCGAGGAGGTCGCTCCACGGCTGCTGGAGCTCAGCAGCTGCCCCGACTTCGTCATGAACCGCGGCCACACCTTCGGGAGCGACCTCACCGACGCCGACAAGCGGGCGTTGATCGAGCTCCTGAAGACGTTCTGAGCCGGTCGACGCGACGGGTCGTGAGTCGCGGAGCGGCACTTATAATGCCGCCGGCCCGAGGAGCATCGTCGAGCGAGCGACAGGAGACAGCCGTGTCAGAGCCCACCGCCCGAGCGGGGGAGGTGTACCGCGCGTTCGCCGTCTTCGTCGAGCCGCCGTCGCCCGAGCACGAGGCGGTCGCCGCCAGTCTCGGGCTCGGCGAGCCGCCGACGCTCGCCGAGCACACCGAGCTCTTCGAGTTCCAGCTCTTCCCGTACGCCTCCGTCTACCTGGGGCGGGAAGGGATGCAGGGTGGGGCGGCGCGCGACCGCATCGCCGGCTTCTGGCGGGTGCTCGAGCTGGAGCCTCCCACCGAGCCCGATCACCTGACGGTGCTGCTGGCCGCGTACGGCGCCCTGCTCGATCGAGAGAGCGAGGCGGAGGCGGAAGAGGATCGAGCCAACTGGCGGCACGTCCGTGAGGTGTTCCTGCACGAGCACCTCCTGTCGTGGCTGCCGGTCTTCCTCGGCAAGCTCGAGCGCCACCCGCACCCGTTCTACTCCCGCTGGGCGCGGCTCCTGCAGGCGCTGCTGAGCGAGGAGGGGGTCGCCGATCGTCTCGCGGGCGAGCTGCCGGCCGCCCTGCGAGAGCTCGAGCCACTCCCCGATCCGCGACGCCACGGGGGCGACGCGTTCCTCGCCGCACTGCTCGCTCCCGGTCGCTCGGGCTTCGTGGTGACCCGCGACGACCTCACGGAGCTGGCGGCCGCCGCCGGCCTCGGTCGTCGGGTCGCCGAGCGCCGCTACGTCCTGCAGAACCTCCTGGGGCAGGACGGTCACCGAGTGCTGGAGGGACTCGCACAGCTCGCGCGCGCCGAGCCGCTGGCGGCGATGCCCGAAGTGACGCGTCGCTGGTGGCAGCAGCGGGCGGGAGCGTCCCGCCGCCTGCTGCTCTCCTTGGCCGCCGATCGCTCCTAGGCGGGGCGATCGCCGCGGCGTCTGCGCACCCCCGTCGGCGCCGGGTGGGCGGAACGCCCGGGGTCTGCGGGCATCTCAGGACGTCTCATGAGACAGCGCGCGCCGGACATCGCCAGCGCAACGACCTGTGATGGCGCGACTCGAGCGGGCTCGTTGTGACCGCCTGCACACGCTCGACGCTGGCAGCGGCCTTGCAGTGCCTCAGTGGCGTGTTCGGGGGATCTCCCCGGCTCCCAAAAGGGCGTTTCGAACCGCCGAAACCTCTCCCCGGCGGTTCGCCCTTCGATGGATTCCTGAGCTTGGAGGCTTGACATGAAGAACGCCCTGGTTTTTCTATCGATCGTCGCCGCGGCCACACCGTCGGTGGCGTTGGAGGGTTGCGAGGAGGCTCGCGGCAACGGTCGTCGGTCGCCGAGCGAGGCGGGGACCGCGGCGGCGGCCGGCGTCGACCTCCCGCTCGATCGCGCGGTCGCCGGCTTCGCCGCTTTGCGGGTGATGATCCCCGAGTCGGCGGTGCACGTCACCGCCTCCCCCTCGTCCCGCTGAGCGGGTAGAACGTCCCCCGTCGCCCGTGACCGTGCGGCGAACCGCCCTGTCTCAAGGGTGTCTCAGAGACAGGGCGCGCAGCGGGCCCTGGAGGCACAAGTTGCGGTGGATCAGGGACTTCCGAGGATGGTCTCGGTCTGGAAACCGCTGGCAGGGCCCTTGCACTCTCTCAGCGACGTATCCCGGAGCTCGGCTCCGACCGCGTGGGGGGCTTGGAGGGACATCATGACGACGCTGATCTTGGCACTCATCGGTCTGTTGCTCTACTGGTCCATCGAGGCCGGTAGGCTCCGCCGACCCAGCAGCGTGCAGTCCGGCCCCAGGCGCAGGCCCCGGCCCCTGAGCAAGGCCGGCGACAACCCCCGCCTGCCCCTGCGACTCGTCTCTCCGCGCGGTCGGTAGCCGGTCCTCCCGGAACCACCAAACGCCTCCGCGTCCCCGCCGGCGCTCAGGGTCTTGGCCAGCAAGTCCGCGGTCATGAGCTGCAGCCCGATGCCGGATCCGTGGGCGGTGAAGAGCTGCACGCCAGCGTCCCCCACGCGGCTCTCCCGGAGGACGCCTATTCGAGGCCGAGGCGCTCGCGCACGGCGGGCTCGAGGCCGGTCAGACCGGACGCCTTGCCGATCGCCAGCGCCTCTTCGGCGGTCTTGCCGTCGACGTGGTACGCCTTGAGGGCGAACAGCGCACCCACCCGGTTGCCGCTCCCGCAGTGCACGATCGCCGGTGTCTCGATCGCCTCGAGGGCGGCTGCGAAGGCGCGGGCGTTCTCCTCGGTCAGCCCCGCCTCCATCTCGATCGGCAGCCCGACGTAGCGCATCCCCAGCTCCTCGACGACGTCTCCACGGATCGAGTCCTCGTCCTTGCCGCGCAGATTGAGGACCGTCTTGTAGCCGGCGCCGGCCGCCGCCTCGAGGGCCTCCCTCGTCGGCTGCCCGCCGGCGATCACGCTCGACATCACCTCGATCTGGTTGGGGATCAACGACGCCTCCTTCGCACTCTCGTGCTCGCCGGCGCCGGCGA
>JBPEXA010000471.1:0-2600 GCA_052032135.1 Thermoanaerobaculia bacterium
CGCCGGGATGATCTCGATCGCCTCGGAGGCCTCCTTGATCAGCACCTCCTGGCTCACCGTCTCGTAGGTCGCCGGCACGAACAGCCGGGTGTAGCACTCGCCCGGCTTGGCGTTCGGCGGAAAGAGCTCTTCGTTGGCGCTCACGGCCGTCAGGCCGCCGGCCGCTACCAGCAGCGCCACGACGGCGCACAGGATCTTCGTCGTTCTCATCGTGTTTCCCCCCTGAAATGTGGTTTGGGATTTGGTTTTGGCAGGACGCTGCAGGTCTCCTCTCCAGCAACTCCTGACCCCTTCGACCGCTCCCCCCGCGGAAAGTCACATTCCCGAGCTGCGCTTGCCTCGTCGCCGCCCGCCGGGGAGAATCGCGCCACGATCCGACCGATCCGATCCCCTGCGTCCGCGGCGCCCGCCGCCAGGAGGCCTTCGTGAAGCCGCTCGCCGTCTCGTCGCTGCTCGCCGCCCTCGCCTGCGCACCCGCCGGCGTCGACGCTCCCATCGCGCGCTCCTTGATCGACGAGTTCGACGACGTCGTCATCGACGACCCGCGGCCGACGGTCGAGGCGACCGGGACCGCGTGGCCTCCCGGGGCGACGAGCCCGGCGCTGGAGCTCACCGCCGCGATCGGTTTCGTCGACGGTGTGGGCGGCGCGCCGTTCGCCTCGACGACGACGTCGACCCGCTCGCTGCTCGCCTTCCGAGCGCCGGAGCCGCTGGCGCCCGGCGACGATCTGTTCGCCATCGAGATTCGCCTGCAGGCTTCGGCGGGAGAGGAGCTGCTCGCCACGGTGCTGGGCGCGGAAGGCCCCCCCGCCGCCGCCTTCGCGGCCGTCGACGGTCCCCCTCTCGCCCTCACCGTGCCGCTGCGCCCCGGCGCGGAGGCGACCACCTACCGCATCGATCTCGACCGCGCGTTCGGCCTCGGCCCGATCGTCACCCGGCAGCCGACCACCCTGCTGCTGCGCCCGACCGACGTCGAGGGGGCCGGGGTGCGGGTCGAGTCCGCCCGACTGCTGTTCCGGCGCGAGGTGCTCGCCGGGCTCGCCTCCGGCTTCGGCTGGCGGGGGCTCGGCGGCGTCTGGCGCGAGGCGCTGCTGTCCCGCCGCGGTGAGACGGTGCGCTGGACGGTGGAGGTTCCGGCCGACGCCTGGCTCGACGTCGAGGTCGGCACCCCCGAGCTCCGCCCCGTGCGGTTCGAGATCGACGCTCGCGAGGGGACGACGGTCACCCCCCTGCTCCGTCGAACGGTGACCACCGCCGAGCGGTGGGAGGCCGACCCGGTCGACCTCGGCCCGCTCGCCGGCCGGACGGTCGAGCTCGCCTTCCGCGTCGACAGCCCACGGGAGGGGGCGATCGGTCTGTGGGGGCATCCGACGGTCCGGCGCCGCCATGCCGGTCCCGCCGCGCCGACGAGCTCGATGCCGCAAGGGGTCATCGTCGTCATCGGCGACACCCTGCGCCGCGACCACATGGCGCTCTACGGCCACCACCGCGACACCACTCCACGGCTGGCGACGATGGCCGCCGAGGGGGTGCGCTTCGACCGCGCGGTGGCGCAGGGCACGTGGACCAAGATCTCGGTGCCGTCGATCCTCACCTCGCTGCATCCGCTCTCCCACGGCGTCGCCGACTTCACCGACCGGCTGCCGGCCGGGGTGACGACGCTGGCCGAGCTGTTCCGCGCGGCGGGCTACGCGACGCTGCAGACCTCGTCGGTCCCGTTCAGCGGCCAGCTCACCAACCTGCAGCAAGGGGTCGAGGTCCTCCACGAGTCGGATTCGGTCGCCGACGAGCTCGGCTCCAAGACCGCCCGGCCGTTCAACGATCGCCTGCTGGCGTGGATCGAGCGCCACCGCGACGGGCCCTTCTTCGCCGTCCTCCACGCCATGGACCCTCACAGCCCGTACGAGCCGGCGGCGCCCTACGACACGATGTGGGCCGACGCCGACGGCAAGGCGCTGCACGCCGCCGCCCAGGAGACCCTGCCGGCGTTCATCGACGAGCCCCTCTTTCGGCGCTTCGTGATGCCCCAGCGCGACGACCTCGAGGCCGCCGGCATCGATCCCGATCGCTACGTGGAGGTGGAGCGCGCGTGGTACGACGGATCGATCCTCGGTCTCGACGCCGAGGTCGGCCGCCTCCTCGACCGTCTCCAGCATCTCGGCCTGCGGGATCGGGTCGTCGTCGCCTTCGTCGCCGACCATGGCGAGGAGTTCCTCGAGCACGGGCGGCACTGGCACGGGTTGACGGCCTACGGAGAGCAGACCGACGTGCCGTGGATCCTCTGGGGGCCCGGCTTCCTCCCCGGCGGCGTCGTCGTCCCGCACACGGTGCAGCTGATCGATCTGCTGCCGACGCTGGCCGAGATCGCCGGCCTGCAGCCCACCCCGCAGTCCCAGGGCCGCAGCGTGCTGCCGTTGATCCGTCAGCTGGCGGCCGGGGAGCCGGCGGCCGTCCGCTGGCAGGAGCTGCCGGCGATCTCGGAGTCGAACTCGGGAGAGGGCATCGCCAGTCGCATGGCGGGAGACTTCGCGCCGTCCCAGGCGATCGCCCTCGGCCGCTGGAAGCTCGTCGAGCACCTCGACGCCGGCGGCGGTGGTTCG
>JBPEXA010000472.1:0-2405 GCA_052032135.1 Thermoanaerobaculia bacterium
CCGACGCCATCGCCAGCAGCTTCCCCTCACGGGCCGCCAGCGCCGCGCCGAGGAAGGCGATCCACAGGGTCAGGTGCTGGACGAACGGCCCCGAACCGGGCAGGCCGCGATCGAACAGGCCGCGCGACAGCGCCTCGACCACCGGCAGCGCCAGCAGCGCCGCCAGCACCGCGACCGCCACCCCACCTTCCACCCGCTGCAGCGGCGTCACGAGCGTCCGCGCGCTCACCGCCGCCGATGTCAGGGGTCGACCCCCTCCGCCTCGCGGAACGCCTCGAGCTCACGGGTGACGGCGTCGAGCATCACCGCCGGGACCAGCCGCTCACGCGAGGTCGCCACGAAGGCGGCCGCCGCCTGCTGCCACGCCTCGGGATCCGCGATCGCGGTCACTTCGAGGCCGCGCGCCGTCATCGCCTCGACCGCCGCCGCGTCCTGTTCCGGGATCTCCCGCGCCAGCCGCGCTTCGATCCGCTCGGCGACCGCCATCACCCGAGCCTGGTCCTCCGGTGACAGCCGCTGCCAGCTCTTGCGGCCGACGACCACCGCCCCGACCAGTGGCGCGAAGCCGATGTCCGCCATGTACGGGGTGCTGCGGAACCACTGCAGCGAAAGCGCCGCCAGCGGCGGCGTCGGGTAGGCCTCGATGAGGCCGGTCTGCAGGCCGGTGAGGACGTCGGTGGTGGCGAGCGCGACCGGCTGGAAGCCGGACTCGCGGAACAGCTGGACGCGATCGTCGTCCCCCGCCCAGGCGAACAGCTTCATCGCCTTGAGGTCGTCGAGGGTGCGGATCGGCCGCTTGGAGAAGACGTGCACCCACCCGCCGTGCCCCCACAGCAGCAGCTGGAAGCCCTTCTCCTCGAGGCGCCGGGCCAGCTCGGGACGAAGCCGCTCGAGCACGTGGGCGAGCTCGTCATAGCTGTCGATCAGCAGCGGTGTCGCGAAGACCGAGAAGGCGTCGTCGATCTCCGCCAGGCCGCCGACGGTGATCGCCGCGGCGTGGAGCTGCCCGATGCGCATCTTGCGCACGATGTCGGTCTCGTCGCCCGCCACGCCGCCGGGATAGACGCGCAGCGACACCCGTCCGTCGGTCGCCTCGTCGAGCTCGGCGCCCATGTCCCGCAGCGCCCGATCCCACACCGACCCGTCGGGCACCAGGGTGGCGAGCTTCCACGGTGCGGCCGAGGCCGACGCCGCGACCGCGACCAGCAGTCCGCACACCGCGGCGCCGCGCCCGAGCCTGCTGCCGATGCCCATCGTCCGCATGTCCTTCACCCCACCCCTAGCCGTTGCCTGCGTCGGTCCGGGCGCCAGCGTATCGCGACGCTTCCTCCCCGCCGAGGAGCCGCTCGCGGTAGCGGGCGACCGGCACCGGCCCGAGCGCCATCATCCCGTCCATGAACTCCTTGAGGACGAAGGCGTCGCCGCGTGCCGCGCGCACGTCCTCGTAGAGCTCGGACACCCGGCTGTAGCCGAGGAAGTAGCTGGTCAGCTGCGGCGAGCTGGTGATCGCCCGCGTCCACATGTTGGCGGCGAACTGCTCGTCCTGGAACGCCGCCTCGCGGACGAAGGAGAGCACCTCGTCGCGCGGCATCGCCTCGGTGTGGACGCGGATGTCGACGATGGTGCGCGCGATGTTCTCGAGCTGCTTCTTGAGGTGCGCGAGTCGATCGAGCGGGCCGCCCCAGCCGAGGTCGAGCATCAGCCGCTCGCAGAACGTCCCCCACCCTTCGATGTAGACGCCGTCGCCGAACAGCGCCCTCGCCTTCCGCGGGTGACGGGCGGCGAGCTTGAGCTGCAGGTAGTGGCCGGGGACCATCTCGTGCGGCGTGATCATGACGTTGAAGTGGTGGTTGAAGTCGCGGAAGAAGGCGTCGCGCTGCTCGTCGGTCATCGTCGGCGACGGCGTCGGCAGGAAGAACAGCGTCTTCGCCTCCGGCGGCGCCCACGGCCCGGCGGGGTAGACGCCGCCGACCGACTGGCCGACGAAATAGGCGGGCGAGCGAGCGGTGTGGACGGTCAGCGGCTCGGGCAGGGTGATCAAGTCGAGCTCCCGCACCATGTCGACCGACGCCGCCAGCAGCTGCTCGTAGTCGGCGACGAACTCCTCCACCGTCGACGCGTGGTCCTCCGCCACGCGGTCGAACAGCAGGCGGATGACGGCGGCGTCGTCATCGGGCGGCGTCGCCCGCATCCGGCGGCCCTCGAACGCCTCCGACCACACCCGGCGGCCGTAGTCGGCGGTCTCCACCACCTTGGCGGCGAGCGCCGCTTCGGCGCGCGCGAGCACCGCGCGCGGGTCGGTCTCCCCGGTGACGATCTCGAAGCGTCGCGCGTAGGCGTCGCCGAGGAGCGGGCTGCCGGTCGCCCGCTCGGCGAGCGCCTCGAGCTCGGCCGCCAGCGCCTCG
>JBPEXA010000473.1:0-15380 GCA_052032135.1 Thermoanaerobaculia bacterium
CCCAGCGGCATCGGCGGCAGCGTCACACCTTCCGGGTCGAGCGGCAGCCGGGCGACGGTCTCCTCGCCGTAGCGGACCTCGACCTCGCCCGCCGGCGGGAGGGCGTGGACGCGGGTGGTGAAGCGGAGCGTGCGCGGTCGCTCGCCGAGGGAGGCGATCTCGAGCCGCGCCGGACGGCGGTAGGGGACCATCCTCAGCGTGCCGCTCTCGACCCACCCCCACCAGCCGTGGACGAAGCGGGTGGGCTCCATCGACGGCGGCATCGCGACCGTCGCCGACTCCGCGATCACGTCGGGGTGGTGCAGCGGATCGTGCAACGGGCGGCTCGTCCACCCCTCCGCTTCCCGGTCGGGGCCGCAGCCGGCGGCGAGCGCGGCGACGAGCGCGAGCGCCGCGACGCCGTCAGGACGGAGCGACGACTTCAACGGTGGCCCGGCAATAGGTCTCGTCGTTGCGGGTCGAGAACCAGGCGATCCCCTCGCGCACCGGGTCGATCCACAGCTCGTAGGTCCCCGGCGCTGTCGGCGCCTCGATCCGCATCGACGCTCCCGATTCGGCGCCGGGATCGACGTCCCCCGGCAACCGCGTCCGCGACCCCTCGAAGATCGCGATCTCGCCGTCCTGTGCCCAGTGGTAGGAGAGGGCGACCCGCGTCAGCCCGTCGCGCGGCCAGCGCAGGACGCCGGCGTTGCGGAATCGCACCTCGGAGCGGAAGGTGTCGCCGGCGGCGACGATCGCCGGCGCCTCGCAGTCGAGCCACTCGATGGCGAACGCCTCGTCGGCGTAGACCTTGCTGCGCGGGCCGAGGTAGCGCACGCCGGCACCGAGAAAGTAGTTCTCGACGATGTTGCCGCGCCCGTCGCGCGGTACCTTGCCGGTGTGGGGGTGGACCCGCAGGCGGTAGAGGTAGCCGGGCGGGTCGTCGTCGGGGACGATGCGCACCGGCCGGTAGAGGTCGGGATCGTTGGGCTGGAGCTCGATGATCTGGATGTCGTCCTCGACGTTGTCGCGCTCGAAGAGCAGCGTGAGCTGCTGCTCGCCGATGCCGAGCTCGACGACGTTGTCGGCGGCGAGGCTGCGCACCTCGAAGAGCACCGGCTCGTCGATCGGGGTCGGGTGCACCATCCACGTCTCGCTGTCGAGATGACCGTAGAACCAGAACTCGTCGCCCCGCAGCCGCGCGACGTCCTTGCGGAAGCGGAACCAGACACCCTCGATGACGACCCCCCGGTAGCCGGGGATGTTCTGCAGCGTCGTCTCGACCGGGAACCAGTCGAAGGCGCGGCCGCGCACGTGCGCCTGCAGGGTCGGCTCGCGCACCGGCAGCCCGAAGGGGTGGAAGACGACGACGCCGAGGACGAGGCCGCCGAAGGCGTACGCCGGCGCGAGGATCCACGCCGGCCGCACGCGGCCGACGAGGAAGAGGAAGGCGGGATAGACGGTGACGAAGTAGCGGTTGCCGACGAAGCCGGAGCCGCCGTGCCAGTTGAAGGGGATCCAGATCAGGAAAAAGGCGGCGATCGCCGTGACGGCGGCGACGATCGACCACCGCACCCCGTCCCGCCGCTCGTGCAGCAGGAAGAGCAGGAGGGCGATCAGGGCGAACGGCAGGTAGGGGACGAGGCCGGTGTGGCGGCCCCAGAGGAACTCGCCGGCGGCGATGAGGGTCTTGCGCGGCTTGAACTCGGGGAGGCGCCACAGCCACGACCACGACTTGTCGGTCTTGAGCCGCTCCAGCTCCTCGCCCGACTGCGGGGTGAAGGGGACGACTTCGGGGTTGCCGACCCGGATGCCGGTACGCTGCACGCCGAGATAGGCGCTCGGGTGGCCGGTGAGGGCGACCGCGACGCCGGCGAGCACCCCCATCGCCACCGCCGCGGCGACGATCCACGCCGCCGCCCGTCGCCACCCGCTGCGACGGGCGACCGCCACCAGGACCGGGACGCCCATCAGGGCGAGCATCGGCTTGTGGTAGCTGGCGGCGGCGAGTGCGGCGGCGGAGAGCGACAGCCGCACCGCCGGGCGCGCCGCGGCGCCACGGATCCGCCGCCACCACCCCCGCGTCCGTGGACCCGGCTCCCCTTCGGTGAGGCCGAAGTAGAGGCAGGCGCAGATCCCGGTCGCCATCAGGATCTCCGGATGGAGCCAGAAGATGTAGACGAAGAGCGCGCTGAGCGCGAAGAAGCCGATCGCGAACAGCGCTGCGAGTCCCTCCGGATTGAACCGCCGCAGGTAGGCGGTCCCCATCGCCACCATCGCCATGAAGAGGAGGGCGTTGAAGGCGAACATGCCGTCGGCGCCGAACCAGTGGGTGAGCGGGGCCGCCAGCAGCGAATAGAGGTACGGCTTGCCGAAGTAGACGGTGCGCCAGCCGTCGTCGGTCATCACGATCAGGTTGTCGGCCGGCAGGTGCGGGAACTCGACCACCGCGCGCTCGCGATCTTCGAGGTTGCATTCGAGGTCGCCGTCGCGCATCAGGCTGAGCGCCATCAGGTAATAGGCCGGCTCGTCGGCCTTGTAGGTGAGCGGCAGCCCCGGCTTGCCGACCCCCAGCGGCAGTCCGACCAGCAGCAGTCCGAGGCAGAGGAGTGCCAGAGGGACGAGGCGGGGGGCGGTGGTCACGACGGTCTCGCTCTCGGGGTCGGGGTCTCGGTCGCCGCCACCGGGTCCCGGACGAACGCCTTGAAGTGGCGGCCGTGCCGCCGCCACTCGACGGCGAGCACGATGGTGAGGGCGATCAGAGAGACGCCGAAACGAGTCCACGGCTCGCCGATCAGGAGACGGACGGGCAGAAATACTAGCGCCGGGCCGAGATAAGTCAACGCGATGTCGCCGAGCAGGCGGCGGAAGCCGTCCGGTGCGAGGCGGTGGAGCCACCAGCCGATCAGCAGCGCCCCGACCGGCAGGTAGTTGATCCACGCCATGCCGACCGGGCCGAAGAGGGTCGTCGCCCACCAGCCGCCGGCGGCGAAGGTCGTCAGGGTGAGGGCGCTGGAGGCGATCCACAGCCGGTCGGCGCGCAACGTCTTCAGCACCTCGCCGCCGAGCCGCCCGATCGGCTCGATCAGCGGCGCGAAGCAGAGGATGGCGAGATAGCGGGGCGCCGCCTCCCACTGCGGGCCGCCGAGCAGGCGGATGGTGGTCGCCGGGTTGACGAACAGGAACCAGGCGATCGGCGCCTGGATCGACACCAGCAGCACGGTCGCCAGCCGGTACGCCTCGAACAGCTGCCGCGGGAAGCGGCGAAAGGCGACGAGCGCGGGGTAGAGGGTGCGGGTCACCGCCGGCGTCAGGATCGTGCTGGCGAGGAAGGCGCGACTGTAGGCGTAGCTGTAGTTGCCGAGGGTGTCGGCGTCGTGGAGGCGGCCGACGACGACGACGTCGATGCGGTCGACGAGGATGACGAGGAACCAGATCATCGCCAGCGGCCAGCTCTGCGCCACCAGCGACAGCGTCCCGCGCGACGCCCGGGCGAGGACGATGCGGCCGGCGGCGCGGCGCCACAGCAGCAGCGCGTAGAGGCCGGCGGCGACGATCTGGGCGACGACCAGGCTCCAGATCCCGTAGCCGAGCTTCGCCATGGTGAGCGCGGTGGCCGCCATCGCCAGGTTGCGGAGGATCTCCGGCTGCACCGCGCGGCCGATCTCGAGCTCGCTCTCGAAGAAGGTGCGCGGGACGGAGGCGAGCCCCTCGAAGAAGAGGAAGAGCGTCATCGCCCGCAGCACCGGCACGACGTCGGGCCTCGCCTCCTGGAAGCCGGCGGCGAGCAGCGGGGCGGCGAACCAGGTGATCACCACCAGGGCGCCGCCCCAGACGAGCTCGAGGCGCAGCAGGCTGCCGTACGGGCGCTCGTCGTCGCGAACGACGTGGTAGACGAGCCCGAGGTCGCGCACCGCGCCGAGCACCAGGAACGCGGTCAGCGACCAGTCCCACAGCCCGTGGTCGGCGGCCGGGATCCACCGCCGCAGCAGCAGGTCGACGCCGAAGGTGACCCCCACGCGCCACAGCTGCGAGAAGGCGGCGGCGCCGGCCGAACGGTAGAAGCGCTCGGCGGTGGTCTTGGCGCTCACGATGTCGTCGCTAGGGTGGGGAAGGTCGGGGGGATGCTAGCAGGACGCCGGCCGACGGCCGCTTTTCGCTAGGATCGCCGGCGATCGACCCGGAGACCGCCGTCCCGTGCTGCCCAACCTGCGAGAGGACACCCGCCGCCTGCTCGAGATCAAGAGCAAGCGGTTCCCCTGGTACGTGCTGGAGTCGCTGCTGTTCGAGAACGGCTACCAGGCGGTCGTCCTGCACCGCATCGCCCACTGGTTCCGGAGCCGGCGGATTCCGGTCGTCGGTCCCCTCGTCGCCCGCCTGTCGCTGCTGCTGACCGGCGTCGACATCGCCCCCGAGGCTCGGATCGGGCCGGGGCTGCGGATCGCCCACGGCGTCGGCCTGGTGATCGGCAACAAGGCGCGCATCGGCTCCGGTGCCACCCTGCTGCACCGCGTCACCATCGGCGCGCCGTCGACCCGCCGCCTCGAGCAGATGCCGGTGATCGGCGACGACGTGTTCATCGCCGCCGGCGCCTGCCTGATCGGCGGCATCGAGGTCGGCGATCGGGTGTTCGTCGGCGTCAACACGTTGGTCGCCGGCGACGTCCCGAGCGACACCAAGGTGACGGCGGGAGGCGAGGTGGTGATGGTGACGAGCGCCGAGGAGGAGTAGGGAGCTCAGCGGGCGGCGCGCCGCCGCCACCAGGCGATCGTCTCGGCGACGCCGTCGTCGATGGAGGTGCCGGGTCGCCAGCCGACCGCGTCGCGGAGGCGGGTGACGTCCGCCCGCACCTCCGCCGCCTCGTCGGGGCGCGCCTCGATGGCGCCGATCGCGAGATGGTCGCGACCGTCGAGCTGGTCGGCGATCACCCCGATCAGGTCCCGCAACGCGAGAGCGTCGCCCGAGGCGAGGTTGATGGCGCCGGTGACCTCGCTGTCGACGGTGGCGACCACCGCCGCCGCCAGGTCGGCGACGTAGAGGTAGTCGCGCAGCTGCCGGCCGTGCGAGGTGCGGGCCGGCTCTCCGGCGAGGAGCGCCCGCACCACCGTCGGCACGAGGCGTCGCTCGGGCTCGCCGGGCCCGTAGACGAAGAAGATGCGCCCCCACACCCCCGACAGGCCGGTCTCCGCGCAATAGCCTTCGAAGGCGCGGTAGAGGGCGTCCTTGGCGATCCCGTAGGCGGTGGCCGGTCGGCGCCGCGCCCCCTCGCCTAGCGGCTGCGGCGCGCTCCAGTCGTACTCGGCGCAGCTGCCGGCGACCAACGCCCGCCGCCCGCCGTGGTCGCGGAAGGCGTCGACCAGCTCGAGCGAGGCGCCGACCCAACGGTAGTTCTCCACCCCCGACGCCTCGACGTGCCAGGCGAGATGCACCAGCGACGCCGCCTTCACGTCGGCGGCGAGCCGGGTGGCGGCGCCGGGCTGCAGCAGGTCGCAGCGGTGCCAGACGATGCCGTCGGCGCCGGCGCCGGGCTCCCGCCGCCGGGAGACGGCGTGGACCGTCCGCCCGTCGCCGCGGAGGGCGGCCAGCACGTGCCGGCCGAGAAAGCCGGAGGCGCCGGTGAGCAGGATGGGGGATCGGGACAACGGCAGCGGGACCGGGGTCGAGGGTGCGCTCGGCGGACCGGGCGGGGCGGGGAGCGGCGCCGGTCGAAGCGTAGTACCCTTCGCGCCGGAGGTCGAGCCGGTGAAGGCGGCACCCAGCGTCGCGGCACTCGTACTCAACTACAACGGCAGAGAGGTCACCCTCCAGACGCTGGCGAGCCTGCGGGCGATGACCTACCCCGCCTGCACCCCGGTGCTGATCGACAACGGGTCGTCCGACGGCTCCTCCGAGGCGGTCGCCGCAGCCTTCCCCGACGTCGAGCAGGTGCGCGTCGAGGTCAACGAAGGGCCGGCCGCCGGCGTCAACGCCGGCCTCGAGTGGGGGCTCGAGCGCGACTTCGACTACCTGCTGGTGCTCAACAACGACATCGAGGTCGCCCCCGACATGCTCGACGAGCTGGTGGCGGTCGCCGAGAGCGAGCCGGCGGTCGCCTGCGTCGGCCCCAAGTGCTACTACTTCTGGGACCGCGACCGTCTGTGGTCGGCGGGTGGGCGGCTGCGCTTCGGCGAGTCGGTCACCAAGGAGCGCGGGATGGGCGAGATCGACCGCGGCCGCTACGAGAGGACCGAGGAGGTCGACTACATCAACGGCTGCGCGATGCTGATCCCGCGGCAGGTGGTCGAGGCGGTCGGCCTCTTCGACCCGCTCTACTTCCTGTCGGTCGAGGACGCCGACTGGTGCATGCGGGCAAAGCGGCTCGGCTACCGCTGCTACTACGCCCCTCGCGCCGTCCTCTGGCACATGGTCTCGCACACCGTCGGCGTCTACGTGCCGTCGAAGACCTTCCACAACGGCCGCTCGACGGCGATCTTCGTCCGCCGCTACGCCGGCCCGCTGCAGTGGATGAAGTTCTGGCTGCTGCTGGCGGCGGCGATCCCGGCCGCCTTCGTGCGCGAGCTGCCGCGCGGCAATCAGCGAGCGGCGATCGCCAAGCTCAAAGGGGTGATCGCCGGGCTGCGGGTGCCGATGACCGAGCCGCCGCCGGCGTGATCGTCAGGAGCCCCACAGCTCCGCGAGCCGCTGGTCGCGACGGCAGCCGGTGCGGTAGAGCTTGTAGCGAACCGGGTTCTTCCGGTAGTAGTCCTGGTGGTACTCCTCGGCGGGATAGAAGGCGTCGAAGGCGGTCACCTCGGTGACGACGCGCGGGAAGCGGCCGGAGTCGATCAACGCCTGTTTCGACGCTGCAGCAGCGGCGCGCTGCGCGTCGTCGTGGTAGAAGATCCCCGATCGGTACTGGCTGCCGCGATCGCAGAACTGGCGGTCCTCGACGGTCGGATCGATGTTCCTCCAGAAGACGTCGAGCAGCTGCTCGTACCCGACGACCTCCGGATCGTAGACCACCTGAACGACCTCGGTGTGGCCGGTGGTGCCGGCCGACACCTGCTCGTAGGTCGGATCGACCACCGAGCCGCCGGCGTATCCGGAGGTGGTGGAGATCACGCCGTCGAGCTCGTCGAACGGCGGCTCCATGCACCAGAAGCAGCCGCCGGCGAAGGTCGCCGTCGCCAGCCGGGCGTCGTCGGCCGGGGTGGCGCGGTCGTCGTCGGCGATCGCCGTCGGCTGCCCGCAGCCGAGCAGCAGCAGGGCGGCGAGGGCGGCGACGGCGCAGCGGCCCCCGTTCACGACCGCAGCTCCGGCAGCGCCTCGCCCTCGGGGACGAAGGCGAGCGCGACGCCGTTGTTGCAGTAGCGCTCGCCGGTCGGCGGCGGGCCGTCGTCGAAGACGTGCCCCTGATGGCCGCCGCAACGTCGGCAGTGGTACTCGGTCCGCGGGTAGCCGATCTTGAAATCGGTCTTGGTCCCGAGGCGGTCGGGGAGCGGCTGCCAGAAGCTCGGCCAGCCGGTGCCCGAGTCGTACTTGGCGGCGGCGTCGAAGAGCGGCAGGAAGCAGCCGGCGCAGACGAAGGTGCCGGCGCGCTGCTCGTCGTTGAGCGAGCTGGAGTAGGGGCGCTCGGTCCCCTCGCGGCGCAGCACGCGGAATTGCTCGGGAGTGAGGATCTCCCGCCACCGCTCGTCGCTCAGCTGCAACCGGTCGTCGCCGGCGTCGTCGTCGGCCGCGGCGATCAGCGCCCGGGCGGGGCGCAGGGCGGCGGGCAGGAGCGGGAGGGCGGCGATCCAGGCCGCCCACCGGAGTAGGTCTCGTCGTCGCATGTCGTTCCTCCGACGGGGGGATCCGTCGCTAGCTTATCCGTCGCCCCCGGCGCGACGGTTTCATCGCCGGTCGACGATTCTCGGCTCGGGGATGGCGACGGCGAAGCGGGCGCCCCAGTCGCGCACGCCGGCCATCTGCCCGGTGATCTCCTGCTCGAGGTTCCACGGCAGGATCAGCACCCAGTCGGGGCGCGTTTCGAAGATCCGGTCCGGCGGGTGGATGGGAATCCGGCTGCCGGGGAGGAAGCGGCCTTGCTTGGCGGGGCTGCGATCGACCGTGTAGTCGAGGACGTCGGTGCCGGCTCCACAGTAGTTGAGGAAGGTGTTGCCCTTGGCGGGGGCGCCGTAGCCGACGACCTGCGCTCCGGCGCGCTTGAGCGGCACCACGAACTCCCAGAACCGCCGCTTGGTCTCCCGCACCCTCCGATCGAACGAGAGGTAGGTCTCCAGGCGCTCGAAGCCGTGCTCGCGCTCGCGGTCGAGCAGCGCCTGCACCGCCCCCTCGACCGGCTTCGAGTCGTCGTCGCGGTGACGACCGTAGACCCGCAGCGACCCGCCGTGGGTCGGCAGCTCGTCGACGTCGAAGACCGTCAGGCCGTGCTCCGCGAACAGGCGGTCGACGACCAGGAAGGAGTAGTACGAGTAGTGCTCGTGGTAGATGGTGTCGAACTGGTTGTCCGCCATCAGCCGCTCGAGGTGGGGGAACTCGAGGGTGATCACCCCGCGGTCGGCGAGCAGCACCTTCATGCCGGCGATGAAGTCGTGGATCGGCGGCACATGGGCGAAGACGTTGTTGCCCAGCAGCAGGTCGGCGCGCACGCCGTCGGCGACCAGCGACTCCGCCAGCTCGCGGGTGAAGAAGTCGACGTGGGTGGGCACCCCGCGCTCCTCGGCTGCGGCGGCGATCGTGCCGGCCGGCTCGACCCCCAGCACCGGCACGCCGCGCTCGACGAAATGCTGGAGCAGGTAACCGTCGTTGCTGGCGATCTCGACCACCCGGTCGTCGCCGTCGAAGCCGAAGCGATCGATCATCGCCGCGGCGTAGCGGCGCGCATGCTCGACCCACGAATCGGAGTAGGACGAGAAATAGGCGTAGTCGTCCGAGAAGATGTGCCGGGCGCCGGCGTCGTCGAACTCGGGGAGCTGGACCAGCCAGCAGCGGTCACAGACGTAGACGGTCAGCGGGAAGTGCGGCTCCATCGCCTGCAGCTGATCGGCGTCGAGGTAGGCGTTCGCCAGCGGCGACGATCCGAGATCGGCGAAGACGTGCTCCAGCGGAGCGTCACACGAGCGGCAGGAGAGAGACATGGCGGACGGTGGCCGGGCGACCGGCGCGGTGGGCGGGCGCATGCTAGCGCAGCCTGCGGCTGACCCCCAAGCAGGTGCTATTCTCCGACCCCGGAGCGTCGCGAATGGCCCTCGATCCCGAGCTGCTGGAGATTCTGGTCTGCCCCAAGACCAAGGGGGAGCTCGAGGTGGTGACGCTGCCGGAGTCGGTGCGGGCGGAGCTCGCGGACCGGTATCGCGAGCACTTCCGCGAGGAGGAGCCGGTCGTCGAGGAGGCGCTCTACTGCGCGGAGTCCGGCCTGGTCTATCCGGTGGTTTCGGACATTCCGATCATGCTGGTGGAGGATGCCCTGCCGGCCAGTGCGATCGGACGCTGAGGCCGGGGCGGTCTCCGGACCGCCGGCCGCCGGGCGTCGCGCGGACGGAGGCGCGCGAAGCTGACCGATGACGTCGAGCGGGGAGCCAGCGACCGTGAGGCGGGTGGGCTACGTCGCCTACGCGCTGCACCTGTGGACCGTCTTCGGCCTCTTCCTCTCCAATCTGACGGGAGGGGTCGCGCTGGCGGCCGGCGCCACGCTGCGCCCGCGGGTGTGGCCGCACGGGCGCGCGGTGCTGATCCCGGGCGCCGTCTACGCGGTGTGCGTGCTGCTGTCGATCGCCGTCTCCCCGGATCCGACCCGCTCGCTCGGCGGCGCCAGGGAGCTGCTCGCCGTGCTCACACTGCCGCTCGGTCTCGCCTTCGTCCGCGGCGAGGGGCGGGTGCGGTCGATCGTCGACGGGCTGGTGCTGGTCGGCGCCGCCTCCGCGCTGTGGGGGCTCGCTCAGCTGTTCTTCGGCTACGGTGGCATCGACCAGCGCATCCGCGGACCGTTCTCCCACTGGATGACCTTCGCCGGCGTGCTGCTGATCGCCGACCTGCTGCTGATCGCCGGCCTCGCCAGCGGTCGACGCCGGAGGGCGGGTTGGCGATGGCTCGCCCTGGTGGCGATCAATCTCGGCCTGATCGGCTGCCTCACCCGCGGCGCCTGGATCGCCGGCGCGGTGGCGATCGCCGTCGTGCTGGCGCTGTCGGCGCGACGCTGGCTCGCCGTGGCGGTGCCGCTGCTGCTGCTGCTCCTGCTGCTGGCGCCGACGCCGGTCCGCGACCGGGTGGCGTCGATCAACGACCTCTCCAACTTCTCCAACTACGACCGGCTCTGCATGATCGAAGCGGGATGGCGGATGACGACCGACCGCCCGGTCCTCGGCCACGGCCCCGAGATGGTGCGGGTGCGCTATCCGATCTACCGCCATCCGACAGCCCCTCGCCACTGGGTGCCGCACCTTCACAACAACCTCGCGCAGATCGCCGCCGAGACCGGCCTCCCGTCGCTGGCCGCCTTCGTCTGGTGGATGGCGGTGCCGATCGTCCTCGCGCTGCGCGGTTTCCGACGGGCCCGGCGTGAGCGCGACGGCGCCGCCGACCTCTACCTGGGCGCTCTCGGCGCGCTGGTCGCCTTCAACGTCGCCGGGCTGTTCGAGTTCAACTGGGGGGACACCGAGGTCCAGCGGCTGGCGCTGTTCATGATGGCGATGCCGAGCTGCCTTTCGATCGGGGAAGCAGCATGAGCGACGCCTTCCGCCGGCTGGCGGCCGAGCTTCGACCGCTCGTCGACGCCGCCCTCGACCGCCACCTGCCGTCGGAGGCGGACGCGCCAGAGCGCCTGCACCGGGCGATGCGCTATTCGGTGTTCGCCGGCGGCAAGCGATTCCGTCCGGTGCTCGTCGTCCTCGCCGGCGAAGCGTACGGCGCCGATCGCTCGACGCTGTTGCCGGCGGCGGCGGCGCTCGAGATGATCCACACCTTCAGCCTCGTCCACGACGACCTTCCCGCCCTCGACGACGACGACATGCGCCGCGGTCGATCGACCGTTCACCGCCGGTTCGACGAGGCGACCGCCGTGCTGGTCGGCGACGCCCTCCTCAACCTCGGCCTGCAGCTGCTGATGGAGGCGCCGGTCGAGCTGCCGCCGGCGTGGCGGCTGGAGGCCGCTCGCACCGTCGCCGTCGCCGTCGGCACCGGCGGCATGATCGGCGGCCAGGCTGCCGACCTCGAGGCGGAGCGCGATTGGCCGTCGGCTCCGGAACGGGCGCTCGAGACGATCCACCAGCGCAAGACCGGCGCGCTGATCACCGCCGCCCTCGAGGTGGGCGGGATCTGCGCGGCGGTCGAGCCGGCGGAGCGGGAGAGACTGCGGGAGATCGGCGCCCGGCTCGGGATGCTGTTCCAGATCGGCGACGACATCCTCGACGTCGAGGGAGAGTCGGTCACCCTCGGCAAGACGGCGGGCAAGGACTCGGCCGCCAGCAAGCTGACCTTTCCGGCGCTGCACGGGCTGGAGGAGAGCCGCGCGATCCTCCACCGGCTGCGGGAGGAGGCGATCGAGCGGGTCGACGGCCTGCCGGCCGGCGTCGGCCGCTTCCGATCGCTCGTCGACTACCTGTGCGATCGCGATCGATGACGCGGCTCGACCAGCTGCTCGTCGAGCGCGGCGATGCGCCGTCTCGCGAGAAGGCGAAGCGGACGATCATGGCGGGACGGGTGCAGGTCGACGGTCGTCGCGTCGACAAGCCGGGGACCGACGTGCCGGCCGGCGCGGACGTGACGGTCGAAGCGCGGGCGGAGCCGTTCGTCTCGCGCGCCGGACGCAAGCTGGAGGCGGCCCTCGAGGCGTTCGACGTCGATGTCGCCGACCGCGTCTGCCTCGACGTCGGGGCGTCGACCGGCGGCTTCACCGACTGCCTGCTCCAGCGGGGAGCCGCGCGGGTCTATGCCGTCGACGTCGGCTACGGCCAGCTCGATTACGCCCTGCGCAACGACCCGCGGGTGATCGTCATGGAGCGGGTCAACGCCCGCCATCTCGACCCCGCCACCCTCCCCGAGACGGTCGACCTCGTGACCTGCGATCTCTCCTTCATCTCCCTCGGCAAGGTGGTGCCGGCGCTGCTGCCCGTCCTCCGTCCTGGAGGTCGGCTCGTGGCGCTCGTCAAGCCGCAGTTCGAAGCCGGTCGCGGCAGGGTCGGCAAGGGGGGGGTGGTGCGCGACGAGGGGGTGCGGCGGGAGGCGATCGACGGCTGCTGCCGGGAGCTCGAAGCGCTCGGCCTCGAGCTGGCCGGCTGCATCGATTCCCCGGTCGCCGGCGCTCGCGGCAATCGCGAGGCGCTCGCATTGTTCGACAAACCGGCGAGAATGGGACGGTGAGCCCGATTCGCCGCATCGCCGTGATCGCCAAGCGGGGGAGCGCATCCGCTGGCCAGGCGGCGGCGGAGGTCGCCGAGTGGCTCGACCGCCGCGGGGTGACGGCCGCCGTCCTCGACTCGCCCGCAGAGACTCCGGACGGGTCGGCACCGTGGGATCTGGTGGTCGTCCTCGGCGGCGACGGCACGCTGCTGTCGGTGGCGCGCGGAATGCCGGTGCCGGCGCCGATCCTCGGAGTCAACCTCGGCCACCTCGGGTTCCTGACCGAGATCGGACGCCACGAGCTCTACCCGACGATGGTCGAAGTGCTGGCCGATCGCTATGCGGTCGAGCGGCGGTCGCTGCGCGATCTCGCCGTCGCTCACGCCGACGGCAGCGAGCACGCCTACCGGCTCTTCAACGACGCCGTGATCGCCCGCAGTGCGCTGTCCCGCATCATCGAGCTGACGCTGTCGGTGGAAGGGGAGCTGGTCGCCACCTACCGCTCGGACGGCCTCATCATCTCGACACCGACGGGATCGACCGCCTACAACCTCTCGGCCGGCGGTCCGATCGTCGCTCCGACGCTGCCGGTGACGGTGCTCACGCCCATCTGCCCGCACACGCTCTCCCTGCGCCCGATCGTGGTGCCCGACGGCGAGGCGATCGAGGTGGTCCTCGAGACCCAGCGCGAGGAGGTGTTCCTCACCATCGACGGTCAGGAGGGGACGCGGTTGGCGTTCCGCGACCGCATTCGCCTCGAGCGATCGGCGACCGAAGTGCTGCT
Source organism: Thermoanaerobaculia bacterium (assembly GCA_052032135.1). Classification (GTDB taxonomy): domain Bacteria; phylum Acidobacteriota; class Thermoanaerobaculia; order Multivoradales; family JAHEKO01; genus CALZKB01. Next base: position 13,082 of record JBPEXA010000473.1, read on the forward strand.
GGTCAAGGTGAGCGGACGCAGCTTCTACGACAGCCTCCGGCACAAGCTGCATTGGGGGGAGTAGGTTGACCGGCGGTGGCCGCCGACCGGCGGCCGACGAGCGTCGCCGGCGCCGGCGGCGCCGGAGGCGGGTGGCGTTGTGGATCGTCGCCGTGGCGGTGGTCGCCGGCGTCGCCGCCGTCGGATGGCTCGATCGCAAGGCGCCGGAGCTGCTCCGACCGCGCCTCGAGGCGTGGATCGGCGAACGGATCGAGTCGCAGGTCTCGATCGGCTCGATCGAAGTCGACTGGCTGCCCCCGGTGGCGGTGGCGACCGACGTCGTCGTCGTGCCCGAGGGCGAGGAGGTGCCGCTGGCGACCGCCGAGGTGGTGCGCGTCGAGGGGCGATGGCGGGAGCTCGTTGGTAGCCCTCGGCGTCTCCGGCGGCTGCGCGTCGAGCGACCGGTCGTGGCGCTGGTGATCGACGAGTCCGGCGCCACCAACCTTCCCCGCTTCGAGCGGCGAGGCGGCGGCGCCGGGGTCGCTCTGGATCTGCTGGAGGTGGTCGACGGCGTCGCCGAGCTCGACGAGCGCCGGCTGCCGCTCGGGCTGACCGCGCGCGATCTGCGCGCCCAGGCGTCGGGGAGCACGGAGACCGCCTTCGTCGGCGCCATCGACGCCGCCGACGTCGAGGTCGAGCTGCCGACGGGGGCGACCTATGCCGGCGCGGTGTCGACCCGGCTGCGCTGGGCCGACCGGCGTCTCACCCTGCTGGCGGGCCGGGTCTCCGGTCCCGAGTTCACGGCGGTGCTGCGCGACGGCTTCGTCGACCCGGCGACGCGTCGCTATCGCGTCGAGCTCGGCGCCGAGGGGAGCGCGCGGTGGCTCGCCCGTCTGGGGGTCGACCCGGGCCCGCTGCGGGCGAGGTGGACGTTCGACGGCGCGCTCTCCGGCGAGCAGGCCGACTGGCGTCTCCTCGGTGACCTGCAGGCGGGGTCGGTGGAATGGGAGGACCTCACCGTCGAACGCTTCTCGGCGGCGCTGGAGCTCGAGCGCGATCGCCTCGCCCTCGACCCGATCAGCGGTCGGTTCGGGGGCGGAGGTCTCGACGCCGCCCTCGAGGTCGACCTCGACGCCGACGATCGCCCGGGGCGGGTGCGCTACCAGCTCGTCGACGGCGAGGTGGCGGCGCTCGGCGGACTGATCGGGCTCGACACCGCCAATCTGCGCGGGCGATGGGATCTCGACGGCGACTACCGCTTCCGCTCGACCGATCCCCGCGCCGGGAGCGGGCGGGCGATCGCCATGGTGCGATTGAGCGACGCTGCCGGCACGCTCGCCTGGCAGCGCCGGCTGGCGGCTTCGATCGACGCCGGCGAGCTCACCTTCCGGTCGCTCCCCCGCGATGCCGCGGGCGAGAGCCTCGCGCTCGACGGCAGCTACTCGCTCGCCGGCGGCTCGGGCGCGGTCGACTTCCGGCTCGACACCGCGAAGATCGACGCCTGGCTCGACGTGCTGCTCGCCCCCTCCGCGGAGCTCGAGCGGTGGCTGCCGAGCGGCGGTCGGGTGGCGGTCGCCGGCACGTTGAGCCTGGTCCCTGGCGAGTGGAGTGCCCGGCTCGAGATCGACCAGTTCGACGGCCGGGTCGGCTCGCTGACCGTCGGCCGGCTGGGGGGCTCGCTCTCCGCTTCGCCGGCGGGGCTGCGGGACGTTCGCCTCGACCTCAGCCAGCCGCGCGCCGCGGCGTCGGTGGTCGGCGCGCTGTTCGTCGAGCCGGACGGCGTGATCCGACCCGACCTTCGCGTCGCGGTCGACGGCTGGCCCGCCGAGGAGCTGCTCGCTCAGCTCGAGATCGACCTCGACGTCGAGGGCGAGGTGCTCGGAGCCCTCGAGCTGCGCGGCACCCTCGACGAGCCGGACGGCTCTCTCGAGCTGTCGTTGGCGGAGGGGCGGTGGTCGGGTGTCGAGGTCGAAGGGGTGACGGCGGCGATGCGGTTCGTCGGCGGCGAGGTGTTGATCGAGCGCGCCGCGGCGACGGTCGCCGGCGGCGAGGTCGACGGCTCCGGCCGGTGGAGCCTGGCCGCGTCGTCGGGCGACCTCGACCTGTCGATCACCGGCGTGCAGCTGGACGATCCGGCGCTCGGCGGTCGGGTGCCGTCGCAGGTCAGCGGAGCGGTGGGCGGCGAGCTGCGCTGGAGCGGTTCGGTCGAGCAGCCGGCGATCGAGCTCGCTCTGGAGTCGGACGATCTGTCGATCGGCGGTCTCGCGCTGCCGGCCGGCACCTCGGCGACCGTCGACGCCACCCTGCGCGAGGGCGAGGT
>JBPEXA010000474.1:0-1887 GCA_052032135.1 Thermoanaerobaculia bacterium
TCCACCGCCGCCGGCCGCCGATCCCGCGGCGTACGGGACACCAGCCGACGGGCAGCCGGCCGACGGACAGCCGGCCGACGGGCAGCCAGGCGACGGGCAGCCACGCGACGGGCAGCCACGCGACGGGCAGCCACGCGACGGGCAGCCGGCCGACGGGGAGCCTGCCGACGGGCGACCCATCGACGGGCGACCTGGCGATCGGAGACCCGGCGATCGCGGACCCGGCGACGACGGTCGTTGACGACCTTGCTAGAATCCTCCCGGCGCCGCGATCCGTAGATCCGGTGCGCAAAGGAGCTTTGTGATGGACAGCAACACGACCGCGGCCGCCCCCGCCGACACCGCCACCGCCCCGCCGCTCAGCCTCACCGACAAGGCGGTGCAGATGGTCAAGATCACCCGCGAGCAGGAGAAGATCGACGCCGCCTCCGGCCTGCGCGTGGCGGTGCGCGGCGGCGGCTGCAGCGGCTTCGAGTACGCGCTCGACTTCGAGCTCGAGCCGCGCGACACCGACATCCTCCTCGAGTACGACGGGCTGACGGTCTACGTCGATCCGATCAGCGCCCGCTACCTGGCGGGGACCGAGATCGACTACGTGCTGGGCACCACCGGCGCCGGGTTCAAGTTCAACAACCCGCAGGCGACCGGCACCTGCGGCTGCGGCTCCTCGTTCGCCGTCTGAGCGCGACGCCGGCGACCCGCCGGGGCGTCAGTCGCTCAGCACGCCGCGATAGAGCACGGCGGCGACGACACCGCCGAGGATCGGCCCGACGAAGTAGATCCACAGGTGATCGAAGCTGCCGGTCGCCAGCGCCGGTCCCAGCGAGCGGGCCGGGTTGAGGCTGGCGCCGGTGAGCGGTCCGCCCATCAGGATGCAGGCGCTCACCGTCAGTCCGATGCCGAGGCCGGAGAGGCTGCCGGCGCGACCGCTGATCGCGGCGTTCAGCACGCAGTTGACCCACAGGAAGGTGAGGATCGCCTCGGCCAGGATGGCGGCGCCCGCCGTGATCGTCACGGTGGCGTCGCCGACCCGCAGTCCCGTCGCCGGCAGGGTGAGGCCGAGGCCGGTGTCGCTGCCGCCGAGGATCCAGCGCAGGGTGAAGGCGCCGGCGATGCCGCCGGCGAGCTGGAAGACGACGTAGGAGAAGGCGCGGCCGGTGTCGATCTTGCCGGCCAGCCAGACGCCGATCGTCACCGCCGGGTTGACGTGGGTGCCCGAAAGGTGACCGTAGGCGTAGGCGAGGCCGATCAGCACCGCGCCGTGGGCGAAGGCGACGCCGACCAGACCGCCGATCCCCAGCGCCGCGGCGCCGGCGCCGACCAGCACCAGCGCGAAGGTACCGGTGAACTCGGCGATCAAGGCGGGCGTCAGCGTCTTGCTCATGGACTCTCGGATCCCTCCTCGTCATCGGTCGCCAGGTCGCCGCCCAGCACCGCCTCGACCGTCGCGTCGATCTCTCCCGCGCCCGCGGCCAGCCGCACCGCCGCCCCCTGCCGCGCCGCCTTGCGGTGGAGCACCGCCAGGCCGAGGGTGGTGTCGCCGACGCTCGACGAGCTGCCGAGCCGCCCGACCTCGTCGCCCTCCGCCGTCACCGCCGTCCCCGCCTCCGGCGCGTGCGAGCCCTCCGCGACGAGCCGGCAGAGCGCATGGTTGACGTGGCCGCGGTAGTGGATGCGAGCGATCACCTCCTGGCCGAGATAGCACCCCTTTGTGTAGCTCACCGCGTCGCCGATCCCCGTCTCCTGGGGGAAGTTGCGCTCGTCGACGTCGACCCCCCAGCGTGGCCAGCCGGCGGCGATGCGGAAGCGCTCGAACGCCTCGACGCCGACCGGCTCGGCGCCGGCGGCGACGACGCGATCGGCGACCGCGACGGCGACGTCGCGGTC
>JBPEXA010000475.1:0-2032 GCA_052032135.1 Thermoanaerobaculia bacterium
CCGCCGGCGATCGCCAGGCAGTAGAGCAGGCGATAGGGAGCCCGGGCGCGGGGGCCGAGCAGGTAGGCGGCGCTCTGCTCGCCGTAGAAGGCCCACGTGACCAGGGTCGACAGGCCGAAGAGCAACGACGACAGCAGGACCAGCGGCCCGCCGGCGCCGCCGAGCGCGGTCGAGAACGCCCGCGCGGTGAGCGCCGTCGAGTCGAGACCGGAGGTCCAGGCGTCGGTCACCAGCAGGGCGAGGCCGGTCGCCGTCGACACCACCAGGGTGTCGAGGAAGACGCCGAGCATGGCGACCTTGCCCTGGCGGACGGGGTCGGACGTCTTCGCCGAGGCGTGGGCGATCGGGACCGATCCGGTCCCTGCCTCGTTGGAGTAGACGCCGCGCGCCACCCCGAACCGGAACGCCTCGCGGACGCCGGCGCCGAGGAAGCCGCCGCTCGCCGCGACCGGCGAGAAGGCGTGGTGGACGACCAGCTCGAGGGAGGGGAGGATGCGCTCGCGGAAGGTGAAGAGGACGACGACGGCGCCGCCGAGGTAGAGCAGCCCCATCAGCGGCGCGACCACCTCGGAGGTGCGGGCGATCGAGCGCACGCCGCCGACGATGGTGAGGCCGCAGACGATCGCCAGCAGGGCGCAGGTGGCCGGCGGGTCCCAGCCGATCTCGGAGGCGACCACCGAGGCGATCGAGTTCGACTGCACGATGGTGGTGGCGAACAGCGTCTTGATCGCCAGGCCGAAGGCGAAGAAGGCGGCGAGACGCGGCCATCCGAGGCCGTCGCGGAGGTAGTACATCGGCCCCCCGACCCAGAGGCCGTCCGCCTCCCGCCGGCGGTAGCGGACGCCGAGCACCGACTCGGCGAACATGGTGCCCATCCCGACGACTCCCGACACCCACATCCAGAACAGCGCCCCGGGCCCGCCGGCGGTGACAGCGGTGGCGACGCCGGCGAGATTGCCGTTGCCGACGATGCCGCCGACCGACGTCATCAAGGCGGCGAAGGGACTGATGTCGCCGTCGCCGTCGTCCTCCCGGCGGGAGAGGGAGCGGACCGCGGCGGCGAACTCGGTGAACTGGACGCCCCGCAGGCGGATGGCGAGATAGAGCCCGGTGCCGAGCACCAGCAGCAGCATCGGCGGCCCCCACAGCCAGTCGCTGAAGCTCTGGATCCAGCCGCTCATGCCGAGGCGCCCGACTATATGGCACCGGTCGGGGGAGGTGGCGAGGAATCCGCCCGGCGACGACGCCTGTTGTAGCGTGCGAGCCGATGGCGAGACCGACCTCCAGCTGGCCGTTGTCGATCGCCCTGGCGATCCTCTGTTCTGTCTCGCTGGCGGGCGCCGCCGAGCCGCCGAAGCGCTACCAGGAGTGGCTGCGCGACGTCGACCCGCTGATCACCAAGGAGGAGCGCAAGGCGTTCGTGGCGCTGGCGGAGGACTACCAGCGCGACGCCTTCATCGAGCGCTTCTGGGCGGTGCGCGACCGGTCCCCCGGCACCCGCGTCAACGAGTTCCGCGACCGCTACCACGTCCGCCTGGCGGAGGCCAAGACCCGCTGGGGGACGATCGAGGACGGGCGGGCGCGCGTCTTCGTCCTCAACGGCGAGCCCGACTCGGTCTTCGCCACCGACTGCGGCGTGCTCACCTGGCCGTTCGAGGCGTGGTCGTACCGCTACGCCGAGCGCGCGAGCCGGGCGGTCGAGATGATCTTCTACCAGCCGTTCGGGGGCGGCAAGTTCAAGCTGTGGAACCCGAGTGAAGGGCACCGGGTGCTGCTGCCGACCCTCGACCCGCGGTCGCCCCCGGAACAGCAGCGGCGAGACTTCCATCAGGTCGTCGGGCGCTTCTGCGCCGAGCTGTTCGACGAGGTCGGCCATCTTCTCGACACCTTCCGGCGGGTCGAGCGCGAACAGGGGCTCGGCGGCGAGGCGGCGGCGCGCCGTCCGGAATCGCTCGATCCGGAGTGGGTGGCGGGCTTCCACGCCTTCTCGACCGAGCTGCCAGAAGAGGTCGCGCCGCTCGAAGGGACCCTC
>JBPEXA010000476.1:0-1781 GCA_052032135.1 Thermoanaerobaculia bacterium
GGAGGCGCTCCTTCTCCCTGTCGCTCAGCGCCGTCGAGCCGTCGACGTCGAACAGCAGGGTGACGCGGGTCTCCACCTTGTTGACGTGCTGCCCTCCCGGCCCGGAGGCGCGCGAGGTTCGATAGCGCACCTCGTCGGCGGGGATGCGCAGCCCGGCACGGATGTCGAGGCCGTCGGCGGTCGGGGTCGGCGGAGGATCGCTCATGCGGATCGGCAGGGGTGGGGGCGCGGCGGCGGCGTGCCGGCACCCTAGCAGCCACCCATCCCCGGGGTCGGTCGCCCGGCCCGGGGACGGCGCTCCGGGGGTCGGAACGGTCGGATATCATGCCGCCCAACAGGCAGCCCGAGGGCGCGGCGGTCGCCGGTAACGGCCGCTGCGCCCGCATCTTTTTCCCCCTCGGAGGTCCCATGTCGAGAGTGCTCCGGGCCGCGATCAGCGCCCTGATCGCCGTCATCGCCGTCATCGCCGTCCCCGCCGTCGCGCAGCCGCTGCCCACCCCGGAGGAGCACCTCGGCTTCCCGGTCGGCGCCGATCGAAAGCTCGCCCGCTACGACGTGGTGCTCGACTATCTGCGGGCGGTCGCCGAGGGGTCCGATCGGGTCGCCGTCGAGACCATCGGCCGCTCGGTGCTCGACAACGAGATGGTGGCGGTGGTGCTCACCTCGAGCGCCAACCACGAGCGGCTCGACCACTATCGCTCGATCGCCGCCCGGCTCGCCGCCGCCGACCGGCTGGAGCCGGCGGCCGCCGCGGCGCTCGCCGAGGAGGGGAAGGCGATCGTGCTGGTCACCTGCACCATCCACTCGACCGAGGTCGGCGCGACCCAGATGGCGATGGAGTTCGTCCACGACTTCGCCACCACCGAGGACGCCGACAAGCTGGCGTGGATGGAGGACGTCATCGTGCTGCTGGTGCCGTCGATCAACCCCGACGGCCAGTTTCTCGTCATCGACTGGTACAACCAGCAGCTCGGCACCGACTACGAGGGCGGCCCGATGCCGTGGCTCTACCACCACTACATCGGCCACGACAACAACCGCGACTTCTACATGCTGACCCAGCCGGAGACGCGGGCGATCAACGATCTGCTCTACCACCGCTGGTTCCCGCAGGTGTTCATCGACGAGCACCAGATGGGGTCGACCGGGCCGCGCATGTTCGTGCCGCCGCAGACCGACCCGCTCGACCCCGAGATCCACCCGCTGATCTTCCGCCAGGCCGACCTGATCGGCACCAACATGTCCTACCGCCTCGAGGAGGCGGGCAAGACCGGCGTCGGCCACAACATGATCTTCGACAGCTACTGGCCCGGTGGGACCCGCAACACCGCGTGGTGGAAGAACGTCACCGGCCTGCTGACCGAGGTCGCCAGCGTCCGGATCGCCACCCCGATCTACATCGATCCCGGCGAGCTGCGCGGCGGCGGCAAGGGCTTCCCCGAGTACACCCGGCGCGCCAACTTCCCGTCGGTGTGGCCCGGCGGGTGGTGGCGGCTGCGCGACATCGTCGACTACGAGCTGATCGCCACCTGGGCGGCGGTCGAGACCTCCTCGCAGTATCGCCGCGAGCTGCTCGAGAACTTCTGGCGGATGGGGCACGAGGCGGCCGCGGCGGGGGCAGCCGCCGACCCGCGCGCCTGGATCATCGCCCCCGATCAGCACGACCCGGTGGCGGCGGGGCGGCTGGTCGAGCTGCTGCTGCGCCACGGGGTGCGGGTGCAGGCGGCCGAGGCGCCGCTCACCGTCGGCCGCACGACCTATCCGGCCGGCACCCACGTCAT
>JBPEXA010000477.1:0-2956 GCA_052032135.1 Thermoanaerobaculia bacterium
GCTCGCCGCGGTGTGGAGCGCCTTCCCGAACACCTCGTACTCGCAGAACGTCGGCCTCGTCAACTTCACCGGCGTCGCCAGCCGCCACGTCACCGCCATCACCGGCGCGCTGCTCGCCATCATGGGGCTCGTCCCCAAGCTCGGCGCCTTCTTCGCCACCATCCCGGCGCCGGTGATCGGCGGCGGCGGGCTGATCATGTTCGCGATGATCTTCACCAGTGGCGCCAAGATCGTCCACCGCGGCGAGCGGTGGGGCCAGCGCACGCTGGTGATCATGGCGGTGGCGATCGGGCTCGGGCTCGGCGTCGAGCTGCGGCCGGCGGCGCTCGGCGGGCTGCCGGAGTGGGCGCGGGAACTGTTCGGCTCCGGCCTGATCACCGGCGGACTCGCCGCTCTGCTGCTGCAGCGCCTGCTACCGCCCGAGCGCGACTAGGCGCCGCGCAGCCACCAGCCGACGGCGGTGCCGACGGCGAGCCAGAAGAGGATCTCGATCCCCTTGCGCACCGGGGCGGGCACCACCTCGCGCCACATGCCGCCGGCGAACCGCGCCGCCATGCGCGCCTGGCTGGGAGCGGGCGGCGGCGCCGGCGCCGCGTCCCCGGTCGGCGCCTCGGCGCCCCCCTCGACCTGAGCGGCGAGCCCTTCGAGTCCCTGCAGGGTCACCACCTTGGCCGAACTGTCGAGCAGTCGCTGCCCGACGCCGGCGATGCGGCCGCCGACCTGGGCGTCGAGATCGTAGGTGAGCTCGGTCCCTCCGTCGGCCGGCGCCAGGGCGAGGGTGCCGCTCCCCTTCATGAAGCCGGCCGGCCCCTGCCCTTTCACCACCATGTGGTAGCCGTTCGGCGGGTCGAGATCGGACAGCTCGAGCGTCCCCTGGAACTGCCCCTTGACCGGGCCGATGGCGATCGTCAGCGCACCGCGGTACCGGTGGTCGTCGACGCGCTCGAGCGACTCGCACCCCGGCAGCGCGCGAGCGAGCACCTCGGGATCGAGCAGCGCCTCCCACAGCTCCTCCGGCGGTACCGCGAAGTGATGGCGGCCGGCGACCTTCATCCCGCCGCCTGCCGCGCGGCACGCGCCAGCTCCCACAGCCGGCTCGGGTGCAGGGGGATCTCGCGAATCTCGAAGCCGGGGATCTCGAGCGCGTCCTCGACAGCCTGGACGAAGAGCGCCGCGGTGGGGATCGCCCCCGCCTCCCCCGCCCCCTTGGAGCCGAGCTCGTTGAGTGGCGAGGGGGTCTCGAGGTGACCGACCTGGATGCGCGGCACGTCGAGCGACGTCGGCAGCAGGAAGTCCATGAAGGAGGCGTTCATCAGCTGCCCGCCGTCGTCGAAGACGAGCTGCTCGTAGAAGGCGTTGCCGAGGCCCTGGGCGACGCCGCCGTGGACCTGACCGTCGACCAGCAGCGGGTTGAGCACCCGGCCGCAGTCGTGCACCACCACGTAATCGCGGACGGTGACCAGCATCGTCTCGGGGTCGACCTCGACGATCGCCGCGTGCACGCCGCTGGCGGTCGCGCCACGGTAGGGGCCGAAGTACGACGTCGCCTCGAGCCCCGGCTCGGTGCCGGGCTCGACCGCCCCCCGCAACGGGTTGGCGAGTCGCGCCAGCTCGCCGCGGGCGACCGCTCTCGACGGCTCGGCGGCGACGCGCACCCCGCCGGCGGCGATCTCGAGGGCGTCGACCTCGACGTCGAGGTGGCGGGCGGCGACCTCGAGCATCTTCGAGCGCACCTCCCCGGCGGCGGCGTGCACCGCGTTGCCGGCGACCACCGCCCCGCGGCTGGCGAAGGTGCCGCTCCCCCAGTGGAACTGGTCGGTGTCGCCGGTGACCACGTCGATCTCGTCGACCTCCGCTCCCAGCCGCTCGGCGGCGACCTGCGCGAGCACCGTGTAGTGCCCCTGCCCCTGGGTGCCGACTCCGGTCACCACCGAGATCCTGCCGCTCGGCTCGACCTGCACCCGGGCGCCTTCGTAGGGGCCGATGCCGGTCCCCTCGACGTAGGCGACGACGCCGATGCCGACCCGCCGACCCGCGGCCCGCAGGCGCGGCTGTTCGTCGGCGACGAACTGCTGCCAGCCGATCATCTCGAGCGCCTTGTCGAGCAGCGGCTCGTAGTTGCCGCTGTCGTAGACCAGCGGCGCGGCGTCCTGGTAGATGATCTCGTTGGCGTAGGGGAAGGCGTCGGGGCGGATGAAGTTGCGGCGCCGCATCTCGACGCGGTCGATTCCCAGCTCGCGGCCGGCGGCGTCGAGCAGGCGCTCGATGACGAACACCCCGTGCTGGCGTCCGGCGCCGCGGTAGGGGGTGACGATCGTCTTGTTCGTGAACACCGCCTTGAACTCGCTCTCGTAGGCCGGGATGTCGTAGGGGCCGAGCAGCGTGCACTGGCTGTTGAGGGGGACCGTGAGGCCGTACGGGTCGTAGGCGCCGCTGTCGTGGAGGAACGAGTCCTTGACGCCGAGGACGCGGCCGTCGCTCGCCACCGCGATCTCGACGTCGTGGATCTGGCTGCGCTCCTGCGAGGTGGCGACGAAGTTCTCGGCCCGGTCCTCGATCCACTTCAACGGCCGATCGAGGCGCATCGCCGCCCACGGCACCAGCACCTCCTCGGGGTAGAACATCATGATCTTCGGACCGAAGCCGCCGCCGACGAACGGCGCCACCACCCGTACCTGCGACTCCGACAGGCCGAGCATCGCCGCCAGCCCGTTGCGGATCGGGATCGGCGCCTGCGTCGTGTCCCACACCATCAGCTTCTCGGCGAGGCGGTCCCACTCGGCGACCACGCCGCGGTTCTCGATCGCCGCCGACGCCCCGCGGTCGTAGACGTAGCGGCGCTCGAGCACCAGGTCGGCTGCGGCCCGCGCCGCCGCGTAGTCGCCCTTGCGCTGCGGCACGAAGGCGGCGAGGTTGGAGTCGAGATCGTCGTGGACCAGCGGCGCGTCGGCCTCCA
>JBPEXA010000478.1:0-2124 GCA_052032135.1 Thermoanaerobaculia bacterium
CAGGGTCTTGCTCGAGGAGTCGAGCATGGCCCGCGACGGCTACTTCGACGGCGGCGGCATCGCCGCCCTGGCGCGGGAGCACCTCCGCCAGGAGGCCGACCACGGCCAGCGGCTCTGGCTCCTCTGCACCGCCGAGATCTGGTACCGCCTGTTCATCGAACAGCAGGACCTGGCGGCGGTCCAGCACGACCTCGTCCGCTCCGCCCCCCGCGCGACCGCCTGACGGTCCGCTCAGGCGTCGTCGAGGTCGAGCTCGATGTGGGGCGGAAAGTCGATGGCGTCGTCCGCCTCCCAGTGGAACGACGACGTCGCCTCTTCGAAGCGCAGCGGCGACGCCTTGAACCACGCGAGGCAGGGGGCGTTCTTCGCGGTCGGAGCGTAGACAGCGTCGCCCCCCGAGAGGCCCCGCTCACGAGCATGTCGGGCCGCCACCGCCAGCATCACGTCTTCGACGCGCCGCCCCATCACCCGACAGCTCAACAGGAAATCGGTCACCTTCAGCCGCTCTCCGTTGGCCTCGACGCCGAGGACGCCGGTCAGCCCCTGCGAGCCGAAGCGGTCGTCGACGGTGAACGTCCACAAGCGACGGTCCTCCCCTTCCGCCCAGCCGGCGAGCTCGGCCTCCGGCATCCTGCGCGTCGCCAGGTTCATCTGGTTCGTCTTGTTGAACAGTTGGGCGGCGCGGGGCAGATCGGCGGCGGAGAGCAGCGCGACTCGGATCCTGGTCTCCAGCGTCTGCAGCCAGTCGTCGAGCGAGCCGACGGCGGCGCGCGCCTCGCCTCGCTGGCGCTCGCTGCGATACATCGCGGCGCGGCGGAGATCCTCGTCGGTGAGCGAGGGGGGCGCGAAGCAGCGGAGCGCGTCGAGCGCTTCGACGTAGTGGAGGGGATCCTCCGGCCATTCCGGGACGAGCACCTCCGGCAGGGCATCGCGAACGCGCGCCCGTTCCACCGGGTTGTCGTCGATGAACACCGCCGACTGGAGGCCGAGATTGAGCTCGGCGACGAGCTCCGCGACGTTGGCGGCCTTGTCGCGCCAGTTGATGCGCCAGCCGGCGAAATCGTCCCGCCGCAGCACCATCTCGGGATGGTCGTCGATGGCGCCGAGCGCCACTGACTCCTCGTTCTTGCTGACGATCGCCAGCACCACCCCTTGGCGCTGCAGCGCCTTCAGCGAGCGCTGGAAGTCGACGTGGGCCTCGCCCACCGGGTCGTGGCCACCCAACGCCAGCTGCTCCCAGCCGACCTCGCCGACGATCCCCCCCCACAGCGTGTCGTCGAGATCGACGACGATCAGCTTGCGAGCCAGGCCGGCGACCGCCTGCAGGGCGAGTCGCAGGTCGGCGACGGCGTGCTTGAAGACGCCGCTGCCGAACGGCACTTTCGCCATGTACCAGAGCTTCGGGTGGAAGGCGGCGGCTCCGGCGCGCGCGATCCACGGCTCGGCGTCGAGCAGCACGACGCCCGGGAGGTCGTCGAGGCGGCGGGCGAGCCGGCGCTGCGCCTCCAGCAACAGCCGGCGACTGCCGCGAGGATCGGCCAGGCCGAACACGCCGCGCGTCCGCTCGCCGGGGAGCAGCGTCCACGACGGCACCAGCACCGTCGGTGTCCGCTGCGCCGCGCCCTCGAGGAGGGTGGCGAAGGCGTCGACCTCGTCGAGCAGGGTCTCCCGATCGATCTCTTCGAAGCCGAGGGCGTCGCCGAAGGACGGCAGCACCGCCTGCGGCCGCGTCCAGACGATCGCGAAGTCCGCCCCCTCCCGCCAACAGTCGGCATCGGCGTCGATCAGCAGCTGGTGGACCTGGCCGAAGGGCGCTCCGATCATGGAGACGCCGGGCTCCCCCTCGGCGTTGGTCATCAGCGCGTTGAGGTTCTCCGGGTTGAAGTCGGAGATGGTGACGCCGCGCAGGGTGGTCATCCGTCGCCCGCCCCGACTGCCGACGCGGCGGCGATGCGATCGACGAAGGTCGCCAGGGTGCCGGGCTCCCCACGATCGTCGAGCAGCATCCCGCCGTCCGACAGACCGATGCGGAGATCGAGCAGCTCGAGGAGCTTGGTCTCGGTCTCGACCAGCAGATTGACGAGATCCATCGATTCGACCTCCGACAGTTGCAGATCGAGCGAT
>JBPEXA010000479.1:0-2112 GCA_052032135.1 Thermoanaerobaculia bacterium
GCAGGGCGCGCTCGCCGTCGCCGGCGACCGACATCCAGAGCTTGATCAGCAGCAGCCAGCCGACCGGGGCGTTCTGGCCGTGATCGAGCGGGCCGAGCAGCTCGCCGAGATCGAAGCGCCGCAGGCTGTCGACCAGGAAGAGCTCGTCGAGCCACAGCGAGCCGGCGGTGAGGTACCCCCAGGTGCGGGCGACCGCTCCCACCGCCACCAGCACGATCGCCGCACGGCTCCAGCCGGCCGCGCTGCCGCCTCCGGCACGACCGCCGGCGACGGCGGGAGAAGGGGGCTCCATGATCGGATCAGCCTACAGCGCCCGTCGGGCGCTATCCTTGGGCCATCATGCCGGCGACCCTTCGGCTGTCGCTCGCCGCCGGTGCCCTGGCCGCGGCGGCGATCCCGCTCGCCATCGCGCAGGAGGTGGTGCAGGAGGGCATTCCGACCACCTTCCTCGAATCCCTGCGCGTCGACCTCGTCACCGTCGAGGTGTTCGTCGCCGAGCGCAACGGCGACCCGGTTTCCGGTCTCACGGTCGACGACTTCAAGCTGTTCGAGGACGGCAAGCGGGTCCCCATCGAGCACTTCTCGTTCGTCGAACCGGCCGCGGCGGCGACCGAGGAGGCGGCGAGGCTCGCCGCCTCCCGTCCACCACCACCCCGCATGCTGCTCTACCTCGACAGTTTCGCGATGGGGCTCAGCGAGCGCAGCCGCCGGCTCGACGAGCTCGCCCGCCTGGTCGAGGCCGATGCCGATCCCGATCTCCACTACGCCGTCGCCTCCTACGACGGCACCTTCGCCATGCACCAGCCGTTCACCACCGACCGTGCCGCGGTGCTGGAGGCGCTCGCCGGGCTCGCCGAGAGCAGCGATCTCGGCGTGCTGCGGCAGCGCGAGCGGGTGGCGACCATGCGCGAGGCGCTCGAGCTGATGCGGCAGATTCGCGACTTCGCCCGCAGCCCGGTCCGCCGCACCGAGATCCCTCGTTACTTCGGCGACCTCAGCCGCCAGATCGACCTCCACGCCCGTCGCGTCCGGCAGGTCGACAGCGGCAGCCTCTACGCGCTGAGCCACGTCGTCAACGCACTGGCGGCGCTGCCGGGGCGCAAAGCGCTGGTCTACGTCGGTGCCGGCATGCCGATGCAGCCGGGCGCCGAGCTCTACCACGCGCTGTCGGAGGCGACCCGCAACTACGGCCCGCTCGACGTCGACATGCTCGACGGCGAGAGCCGCGACGCCGAGATCGCGCGCCGCTCGGCAGCGCTGAGCGCGGTCGAGGAGGCGAGCCCGCGGAGCGGCCGGACGGCGAGCACCGCCACCGAGGAGCTCGCGCTGCTGGCGGCGCTCGCCAACTCGAGCGGGGTGAGCTTCTACCCGTTCAAGAGCGAGGGCAACGTCGGCGGCATCGAGCCCGAACTGGCCGGCGACGTCGCCGATCTCTACACTCCGCAGTTCCGCTCCATCCGCGAGAACAATCTGGTCGACACGCTGCGCTACCTCGCCGACATGAGCGGCGGCACCGCGGTGGTCGGCGGCGCCATGGAGACGCTCCTCGGCCACGCGCGCCGCGACTTCGCCGGCCACTACTCGCTCGCCTACGCCGCCCCGCGCTCGCCCGACGGCCGGATCCACCAGCTGAAGGTCAAGGTGAAGGGACGCGGCCGCAGCGTCCGCCATCGGACCAGCTACATCGCCAAGCCCGAGCCGGTCCGGCTCGCCGACCGCGCGAGCACGGCGATGCTCTTCGGGCTGGAGGACAATCCCCTCGGCATCACGCTGTCGATCGGCCGCATCGAGCCGACCGAGCGCGACGACCTGGTGGTGGTGCCGATCATCGTCGGCATCCCATTAGGCGCCCTGGAGCTCGCCTCTCACGGCGGCGTGCACGAGACCGAAGCGACACTCTTCATCGCCGCCATGGACCCCAGCGGCCTGCTGGCGCCGGTGCAGGAGGCGCACCTGCGGATCGCCGTCCCCGAAGCGCAGCTCGAGCGGGTCGAGAACGAGATCCACACCACCCGCTTCCAGCTGCTGATGCGCACCGGCCACCAGCGGATGGCGATCGGCTTCGTCGTCCCGGCCACCGGGGTCACCTCCTACGTCAGCCGCGACGTCGAC
>JBPEXA010000048.1:0-2579 GCA_052032135.1 Thermoanaerobaculia bacterium
CGACGCCGACGAGACGGCGGCGGTCGCCCGCGTCGACGTCCGCCAGCACGGCGAGCCGGTCTACACCGACTACATGAACCTCTACCGGTTCGACGACGGCTGGCGCATCGTCGCCAAGACCTTCCACTCGCACCGGTAGGCGCGCCGGGCGCCCGTCGCGGCAGCCGGCCGGCGCTCCTCAGCCGAGGTAGCGGTCGAGGATCGTCGTCGCCGTGCAGTTGCCGAACACGTTCACCATGGTGAACAGCGGGTCGATGATCGGCGCCACCGCCAGCAGCGCCACGATGCCGACCTCCGGGGGGACGCCGATCGGCTCGAGGACCAGGCCGAGCATCCACAGCGCGCTCACCCCCGGCAGGCCCATGGCGGCGAGGCTGGCGAGCACCGAGCCGAGCACCAGGAGCAGGAAGCTGCCAACGGTGAGCCCGCCCTCGGCGCCGCCGTGGAGCTGCACGACGAAGATCGCGGACAGGCTGAAGAAGAGGGCGCTGCCGATCGGATTCATCGTCATCCCGAGCGGCAGGAAGAGGTTGACGTTCTCGCGCTTGAGGCCGAGCGACTCCTTGAGCGCCACCATGGCGGCGGGGATCGAGGCGAAGCTGCTGGAGGTCGCGAAGGCGACCAGCAGCGGCTCGCGCAGCCGCCGCAGCACCTCGAGCGGGCCGATGCCGCGCACCTGCCAGATGGTGAGCGTGAAGAGCGTCATCGTCGCCACGGTGGTGGCGAGGCCGACGAGGATGACGTTGCGGAAGGTGGAGACGAAGGCGAGGCCGCCGCTCGCCACCTGGCCGGCGACGATGCACAGCAGCCCCGCGGGCAGCAGGAAGATGATCCACGAGATGATCCGCAACAGCGAGTCGAAGAGCGCCTCGACGACGCCGAGCGCCAGGTTGCGGGTGTCGGCGGGAACGAAGCCGAGCGCCACCCCGAGCAGCACCGAGAAGAAGAGCACCGCGAGGTAGTTGTCCTCGAGGTAGGCGGCGACCAGGTTGCGCGGGATCAGGTTGTCGAGGTAGGTCACCAGCCGTGGCCGCGGGTCGTCGGGATCGGCGCCGAGCTCGACCGGCGCCGCCGCCGGCTTCGCCTCGCGCCCCTCGAACAGCTCGACGTAGCGGTCCTCTTCGGCCAGCAGGGAGCGGTCGGCGGTCACCCCCTGGCCGGTGGTCGACTCCATCTCGAGCAGCAGGGTGCCGAGCGCCGGCGACGCGCGGAGATCCTCGCCGACCCCGGTCAGCCAGCCGACGGTAGTGCCGATGCCGGCCGCCAGCACCATGCCGACCCAGAAGACGAGCACGATGACCACCAGGTTGCGGCCGAGCTTGTGGTCGGCGACCAGGCGGCCGAGGCTGGAGACGACCGCTGCGCCGATGATCGGGATGACGCACATCAACAGTAGCGACAGGTAGAGGCTGCCGAACGGCGCCAGCAGCCGACCGGTCGTCTCGCTGGCGGTGCCGATGGCGGCGCCGGCGGCGATGGCGACGACGATCGGCAGCAGCCGGCGGAGGTTCTGCCACTGACTGGGGGCGGGATCGCTCATCGGTCGCCCGCCGTCTCGTTCTCGTTCTCGTTCTCGTTCTCGGTCTCGTCCTCGTCGCGGACCACCGGGTCCTCGAACCACTCGGTGTAGAGCTGCTCGGCGGTGCCGTCGGCGCGGATGGTCTGCAGGTAGAGGTCGATCCAGGCGAGCAGGTGGGTGGCGTCCCAGGCGACCGCGATCGCCAGCGGGTCGCGGCGCGCCTTGTCGATCGTCGTCCGCACCTGGATCAGCTGCTCGGGGTTGGAGCGTCGCCAGCGGTTGGCGCGCGCGCTGTCCATCAGCGCGGCGTAGATCTCGCCGCGCACGACGTCGTCGGTCATGGCGTCGAAGTCGTCGTAGGCGCGCACCTCGGCGGCCGGGAAGATCCCCTCGGCGTAGCCGACGTAGGCGCTGCCGGCGAGCGCGCCGACGCTGTAGCGGGCGGCGTTGAGCTCGCGAAACGGATCAGTCGCCCGCGGCGCCGCCAGCCGGTTGACCAGCAACGCCTGGTAGACGGTGAGGTAGGGGGTCGAGAAGCGCACCCGGCGGGCGCGCTCGAGGGTGCTGCTGAGCTTCGACACCGCGATGTCGGCGCTCCCCGAGGCGACCCTGTCGATCACCGCGTCGAAGGAGGTGGCGCTGGTGTCCTCCTCGTAGCGGACGCCGAGGCGGCGGGCGATATCGCGCGCGAGGTCGACGTCGAAGCCGACCCACCGTCCGCCGTCGAGGAAGAAGAAGGGACGCCGGTCGCCGCCGTAGCGGGCGACGCGCAGCGTCTGCCGCTCGCAGATGCCGCGCAGATCGGGCGGCGCCACGCCGGCGCACACCCCTCCGCCGACCGCGCCGTCCCGGGCGGCGACCTCCTTGGTGGTGATTTCTCCGGTACCCGCGTCACCGGTGTCGGCCCCATCCGCCGCGGCCGCCGGGCGGAGCGTCACCATCAGCGCGAAGACGGCCCACGCGCACCGGCGCACCGTCGCTCCGAGGAGGGATCGGCGAGGCGCTCGGCGCCTCGGGCTGTCGGCGACTCCACTGATCTGGGGCACGCTCGGCGACGATG
>JBPEXA010000480.1:0-3531 GCA_052032135.1 Thermoanaerobaculia bacterium
CGGAGCGGGTCGGATTTTGAGGAATCCGTTGGGAGAGGCGACGATGAGGCAGGCGAAGCGTTTTCGGTTCGCCGCGCCGGCGGTGGCGCTCGTAGCGCTGATCGCCGGACCGGTGGCGGCCCAAGAAGCGGAGGTGGAAGCGGTCGAACCGCCGCCTGCGGTGGTTGCCGGGCCGGACTTCTTCGACCGCGTCGAACTGCAACGGGTGTCGAGTCGCGGCGTGCTCGCGCCGCGGGTCGGTGAGGGATGCCTGGTGACGCTGCCCACCGAGATCCAGCGGGTCGCGCTCGCCGACGACACGATCGCCAGGGTGCAGGTCGTCTCGCCGCTCGAAGCTCTGCTCACCGGGCTGCAGCCAGGGCACACCACCCTCCACGTCTGGCTCGTCGACGGTCGTCGCTACCAGTACCCGGTGCACGTCCTCCCCGACCTGAGGTTGGTGCGCAAAGCGCTCGCCGACATCGATCCCCGGATCACCGTCGAGGCGACGCCGGACGGCTCGACGCTCGTGCTGTACGGTGAAGTCGACGGCTCCGAAGAGGCGCAGGAGGCGATCGTCCGCGCCCGCAGCCTCGCCGCGTCGGTGGGCGCCGCCGAGGTGCTGAACGCGCTGCGCCACCCCGGGCCCCGCGACCCCGGCGATATCGCGCTCCAGGCGGCGCTGCGTTCGGTCGACTCCCGCATCCGGGTGCGGCGGATCCAGGTCGGAGCCGTGCCCGATCCCCAGCAGGACACCTTCGTGCTCGAGGGGCGGGTGCGCAACATCAACGACCTGGTGCGGGCACTGACCATCGCCGAGCGCCAGCTCGGAGAGACCGGCATCGGAGTGCAGGCCCATGAGGACCAGCGGATCGGTCAGAACCGCAACCGCAACTTCACGTCCGGTCTCAGCAACCTCGACGCCGTCGGGGGCGGGGGTGTGGGCGGCGGCATCTCCCTCGCGGGGCGCGACCCCCGTTCGAGCTCCCTGGCCGCTCAGGTCGCCCGCGGCCTGATGATCGCCAGCGACTCCGGCCGCGTCGTGTCGCTGCTCGAGGTCGACGAGATCCACCAGGTGCTGGTGTCGATCCGGGTGCTCGAGGTCGACCGCCTGAAGTCGAAGCGGGCCGGCATCAACTTCCGCTTCGACCAGGAGAAGGTGTCGATCGGTCAGTACCTGAGTCCCGAGATCACGCCGCTCCGCGGGCTGGAGAACACGCCGACGGTCGACGACCTCGGCCAGACGCCGCTGGTCGGCGCCTTCATCGACCGCACGACGGCGATCGTCGCCGCCTTCGACTTCCTGCAGCAGAAGAACCTCGCTCGCTCGGTCGCCGAGCCCAACGTCCTGACGCTCACCGGCGAGCTGGCGAGCGTGATGGTCGGCGGCGAGGTGCCGATCCCGACCGCGGCGGTCAACCAGGTGGCGAGCGTCCAGGGCTTCTTCTTCCAGGAGTTCGGCGTCCGCCTCGACATCCGACCGACGGTCACCGGCAACGACATGGTCGCGCTCGAGGTGGCACCGTCGATCGTCCGGCCCGCGCCCGGCCTCGGGGTGACCGACGTTCCCGGGTTCCAGGTGCAGACGGTGACCACCACCGCGCGCGTGCAGGCGGGCCAGAGCCTGGTGATCGGCGGCCTGCTGAGCTTCGAGGAAGGCCTCGAAGACCGGCGCCTTCCCGGTCTCGGCAAGTTCCCGCTCTTCCGCTGGAAGGAGAAGAGCCGCGCCGAGCGGGAGCTGCTGTTCCTCATCACCCCGCGCCTGGTGCGCACCGAGAACCGGCCGAGCGCGCCCATCGACGCCACCACCGTGGTCGAGGCGCCCGAGGTGCCCGCCGACTGGAGCCCGTCGCTGCCCGAGCTCAACTGGCCCGAGGAGCGCGACGACTGGCGTGACGAGTTCGAGCCGGTCTACGCCGCGGTGAACGGGGTGCCGCAGTCGTTCGTCGACACCTACGAGGCCGATCCCGACGACGAGGAGTGGTGGGACGACGAGCGGGCGGCGGCCGAGGAGCCGGACGTTACCTACGCGCCGATCGAAGGTGAGGCCGACGCCGACGCGGACGTCGGGGAGGTCGTGGTGGAGACCGCGCCCGACGACGCCGCCTACACCGCCGGCGGCATGGACGAGGCGACCGGCCTTCCCGAGGGCACCACCCAGCGGGTGGTGACGGCGACGCCGTGCCTCAACGTACGGAGCCAGCCCGGCACCTGGGGGCGCCCCTTCGACTGCCTGCCCGTCGGTACCGTGGTCGAGGTGCTCGACGAGCGCGGCTCCTGGAACCTGATCCGCACTCCCAAGGACCAGGAGGGGTGGGCGGCCAAGGTCTACCTCGAGCCGGCGACCTCGGAGGAGGTCGACTCCCCCGACGCGCCGTCGGGCGACGGCTCGGGTCAGGCGGAGCGCTCGATGGAGCTGCTCGAGGACGACCTCGTCGAGCTGCAGGAGGCGATCGCCTCCGCCACCGGCGGTAGCCGGTAACCGAACTGGCGCTTTCGCGAGCGCCACCTCCTTCCCAAACGCCGGGCGGCCGCGCCCGGCGTCCTTTTTTCTCCCCGCCGCCTAGCCGTCGGTCGCGAGCGTCAGATAGGCGCTCGAGATCCACCCCTCGAGGTCGCCGACCCGCACCCGGTGCCAGTACCGCCCGGTCTGCAGCACCTGCACCACCGAGCCCTCCGAGACGAGCGCCCGGACGCTGCCCTCCATCGACGGATCGTCGCGCAGGTTGACGCGCGCCGTGGTGCGCGCGGTGCCGGGGAGGAGCGGATCGAGGTCCTCGTCGCCCGCCCCACCGACCAGCGGCGCCCCGGGCGAGGGAGCTTCCGCGGTCGTCCCCGGTTCCCGTCGGGCGAGCTGGTCGCGAGCCGCCGACAGCTGGGCGTTGAGGCGGCTGCGGTCGCGGCTGAGGTCGTCGGCGACCTGCTGGAGCTGCTGGACGCGGCTGCGCAGGGTGTCGAGCTCCTCGCGCACCGCTGCCGGCAGCTCCTGGACGCGATCGGCGGCGTCGGCGAGCTGGCGATTGGCCGCGAGCAGCTGGTCGCGCTGGGAGATGAGGGCGGCGACGTCGCGCTCGAGGCCGTCGATCCGGGTGCCGCTCGCCTGCTGCTGCCGGGCGAGCTGCTGGCGGACGTCGTCGAGCGCCGCGCGAGTCGCCGCCAGCTCGGCCTCGAGCTCTCCGGAGGCGGCGGGAGCTTCGGCGGTCGCCGCGGTGAGCTCCGCCTCGAGTGAGGCCACCTGTTGCTCCAGCTGTGCGGTTCGCTGCGAGGCCGCCTCGAGCTCGCGCGCAGCCGTCTGCGCCGCCGACTGTCGATCATCGAGCGCCTGACGAGCGGCGGCGAGCTCGCCATCGACGCGCTCCGCTCGCGCCTCCGCCTCGCTGCGCGCCTGCCGCTCGCGCTCGAGCTCGCCCGCCGCGGCGTCGCGGGCGTCGGCGGCTCCCTGCTGCGCGGCCGCCTCGAGGGCGACGACGTCGGCGCGCAGACGGGAGCGCTCCTGGTCGGCGAGTCGCCACTGCTCCTCCGCCTCGACCCGCGCGGCGTCGGCGGTGTCGG
>JBPEXA010000481.1:0-2040 GCA_052032135.1 Thermoanaerobaculia bacterium
GACCGAGGTGCTCGACCAAGCGCTCGAGCTCGAGCCGGACCTCGCCCGCGCCCACTACTTCCGCGGGGTGGTCGACAAGGAGCTCGGCGACTATGACCGGGCCCTCGAGCACTTCCGGGTCACCGCCGAGCAGTACCCGCAGGACCGCGTCGTTCGCAACGCGATCGGTCGGATCTACTTTCTCCAGCGCGAGTTCGACGCGGCGATCGCCGAGTTCCAGGAGGTGCTCGACATCGACCCGGAGGACCTCACCGCGCACTACAACCTGATGCTCTCCCACCGGGGCGCCGGCGACCGCGAGGCGTCCGACCTCCACCGCCGCTACTACGAGCGGTTCAAGGCCGACGAGTCGAGCCAGGCGATCGCCCGCGAGTATCTGCAGAACAACCCGCACGACAACAACCGCCGGCAGCCGATCTTCGAGCATCGCAGCGTCCCCGCCGAGGAGATCGAGCGCTTCCTCGCCAGAGGCTCCACCGCCCAGGTCGCCGCCGGCGGCTGATCTGGATCACCCTCCGAGCCCGGACGCGCCACCTGGACGCCGATCCGGTAACCTTCGCCCGCCGATGATGCGACCCTCCGCCCGCCTCGCCCGCTGCCTCCTCCCGGCCGTCCTCCTCGCCGCCGCCGGCTCCGCCGGCGCCGAGATCCGCTTCGTCGACGTCACCTCGGAGAGCGGAGTCGACTTCCGCCACGTCACCGGCGCCTTCGGCCAGAAGTGGCTGCCGGAGACGATGGGATCCGGTGTCGTCGTCTTCGACTACGACGGCGACGACCGGCTCGATCTGCTGTTCCTCAACGGCACCCGCTTCCCCGGACAGCGAGGGACGCCCGGCACCCAGGCGCTCTACCGCAACCTCGGTGGGATGTCGTTCCGCGACGTCACCCGCGAGACCGGCCTCGACATCGACGCCTACTGCATGGGCGGCGCCGCCGGCGACCTCGACCGCGACGGCGACCGCGATCTCTATCTCTCCTGCCTCGGCACCGACTTCCTGCTCGACAACCGCGACGGGCGGTTCGTCGACGTCAGCTCGACCGCCGGGCTGTCGCGGGCCTACGAGTTCGGCGCTTCGGTCGCCCTGCTCGACGCCGACGGCGACGGCTGGCTCGACATCTTCGCCACCCGCTACGTCACCTGGACGCCGGAGACCGACATCGTCTGCAAGCTCGACGGCCAGAACAAGAGCTACTGCACGCCGGAGCCCTACGACGGCGCTTCACCGCGCTTCTACCGCAACGACGGCGACGGCACCTTCACCGACCGCACGCGGGAGGCGGGCGTGCACAAGCCGGACGCCAAGTCGCTCGGGGTCGCGGTGCTCGACTTCGACGGCGACGGCGCGCTCGATCTCGCGGTCGCCAACGACACGCAGCCCAACCTCCTCTTCCACAACCGGGGCGACGGCACCTTCGAGGAGGTCGGCCTGGTGGCGGGGATGGCCTTCGACGAGAACGGCGTCGCCCGCGGCGGCATGGGCATCGACGCCGCCGACTACGACGGCTCGGGGCGACAGAGCCTGGTGATCGGCAACTTCGACGGCGAAATGGTGGCGCTCTACCAGAACGTCGGCGACATGCTCTTCATCGACTCGGCGGCGCCCGCCCGGATCGGGCGACCGACCCTCTCCTCGCTCTCCTTCGCCACCTTCTTCTTCGACTACGACCTCGACGGTGATCTCGACCTGCTGGTCGCCAACGGCCACCTGGAGCCGGAGATCGAGACCATCAAGGCGAGCGTCACCTACGCGCAGCCGACCCAGCTGTTCCGCAACGACGGCGGCCGCTTCGTCGAGGTGACCGACACCGATGGCGGCGACCTCGCGACGCCGCGGGTCGCTCGCGGCGCCGCCTACGGCGACCTCGACGGCGACGGCGACCTCGACGTCGTGGTGACGACCAACGGCGGCCCGGCGCACATCTTCGAGAACCGCGGCGACCACGGCAACTGGATCGCCGTCGACCCCACCGGGGCCGGCGCGGCACCCGACGGGCTCGGCACCGTGGTCGAGGTGACCGCCGGCGGGCGGACACAGCGCT
>JBPEXA010000482.1:0-2843 GCA_052032135.1 Thermoanaerobaculia bacterium
GGCGACCGATCGCCGGGCGGCCCGACCCTCCAAGAAAAGGGAGATCCTGATGACGCATCCACGCCGACAGCTCACCCTGGTGCTGTCCCCCGCCCTCCTCGTCGCACTGCTCACCGTCTCCTGCGCGCCACCCACGGCGCAGGAGAGCGAGGGCATCGCCGCCCGTTCCGCCGAGTGGGTCGCCGCCTTCGAAGCCCGCGACGTCGACGCGCTGGTCGCCCTCTACACCGACGACGCCCGGGTCCTGCCCCCCAACGCGGCGGCGATGCAGGGGGCCGACGCCGTCCGCGGCGTCTTCGCCGAGATGATCGACGCCGGGCTGAGCGGCGACCTGCAATCGATCGAGACGATGGAGGCGGGCGATCTCGGCTATCACGTCGGCACCTACTCCCTCGGCATTGACGGCGACGAGGTCGACCGCGGCAAGTTCATCGAGATCTGGCGCAAGGTCGACGGCGTCTGGTTGATCACTGCCGACATGTTCTCGAGCGATCTCCCGGCGGTCCCCGAAGGCGACATGATGATCGCCGTCCACGAGGTCGAGGACGCCGAGCGCTGGCTCGCGGCGTGGCGCGGTCCCGACGGCCGCCGCGCGATGTTCGCCGCCAACGGCGCGAGCTGGGTCCACACCTTCCAGAACACCGACAACCCCAACCTCACCGGGCTGCTGATCGGCGTCACCGACATGGCGGCGTTGACCGGCATGATCGACTCCGAGGAGGGCGCCGCCGCCAAGGCCGCCGACGGGGTGATCGACCCGATCCAGGTCTTCGTGCCGGCCAACTAGCACCGGCGAACGACCGGCACCCACGAAAAAAGCCCCCCGGCGTGCCGGGGGGCTTTCGGTATCGACTCGGGTGTCGCTCAGACGTCGAGGCGGACGACGTTCTGCGCCGCCGGGCCCTTCTGCCCCTCGACCGCGTCGAAGGAGACCCGCTCACCCTCGTTGAGGGTCTTGAAGCCGGTTCCCTGGATCGAGCTGTGGTGGACGAAGCACTCGTCGGTGCTGCCGTCGACCTTGATGAAGCCGAAGCCCTTGGTGTCGTTGAACCACTTGACGGTTCCGGTGCTGCTCATGCTGCTACTCCTTCGTATTGCGAGGCGAGCTGCTGTGCCCACCTCCGTTGTTGCGGGGTCTCCCGCGAGCTCTCCACTGTGAGTCCGACTCGAAGGAGCTGGCCTGACAACGGGGTGGTGCAAAAGAAAAAGACCGCTCGCATCGCTCACGGTCTCTCTACGAACTGCTGGACCACCGGGGCGGATCGTCGATGATCCGCCTGAACTGGCCGTACCTTACCATTCCTGCGGCGTCCGCGCCATCGCCGGCCGGGTTCCCTTCAACCGGTGTTGCGCAGCCCCTGCGCGACGCCGTTGAGGGTGACCGCCAGCGCCTCGGCGAGCGGCGGCTCGAGGGCACCGCCGTCGGATTCCGCCGCGCGCTGCGCCGCCAGCAGCCGGATCTGCAGCAGCGACAGCGGATCGACGTAGGTGTTGCGCAGACCGATGCTCGCCTGCAGCACCGGCAGCTCGGCGATCAGATGGTCGTTGCCGCGAATCCGCAGCAGGGCGTCGACCGTCCGCTCGAACTCCGCCTCCAGCTCCTCGAAGAGATGGAGATCGCCGCCGAGGTGCTCGACGTAGGTGCGCGCGATCGCCAGGTCCGCCTTGGCACACACCATCTCGATCTTGCCCACCAGGTCGTCGAAGAACGGCCAGACGCGCGCCATCCGCCGCAGGTCCGCCTCGCCGTCCGGCTCCTCGAGCACCGCCTGAAGGGCGCTGCCCGCGCCGAGCCAAGCCGGCAACATGAGGCGGATCTGGGTCCAGCCGAACGACCACGGGATGGCGCGGATGCCGGCCATCGTCCCGGCACCCCGCTCGCGGTAGGCGGGTCGCGAGCCGAAATGCACGTTGGCGAGCTCGCGCACCGGCGTGCACTCCAGGAACAGCTCGAACAGCGCGTCCGCCTCGTGCACCAGTCCGCGATAGACCGGGGCCGCCCGCGCCGACATCGCCGCCATCAGCTGGCGGAACCGCTCGGGCTCTCCGGGCTCCGCCGCCTGCCGCCAGTCCTCGAACGACGCCATCAGCGTGCCGCTGGCGAGCACTTCGAGACTGCGCTCGGCGATCTCGGGGAGGCCGTACTTGAGCGAGATCACCTCCCCCTGCTCGGTGAACTTGACCGCGTGGCCGACGGTCTCCGGCGGCAACGCCCGCAGCGCGCGATAGACCGGCGAGCCGCCGCCGCGACCGACCGTGCCTCCCGAGCCGTGAAAGATGCGCAATCGCACTCCGCGAGCGCTCGCCGTCGCCGCCAGTCGCTCCTGGGCCTGGTAGAGCGCCCAGGCGGCCGACAGCACGCCGGCGTCCTTCGCCGAGTCGGAGTAGCCGACCATCACCTCCTGGCAGTCGCCGCGCGCACGGAGCTGGCGGCGGTAGGCGGGCAGCTCGAACAGGCGGGCGATCACCTCGGGGCCGGCCAGCAGGTCGCGCTCGGTCTCGAACAGCGGCACGACGTCGACCGCCGACCGCGGCGGATCCGCGGCGAGATCGACCAGGCCGGCACGCGCGGCGAGCAGCAGGACCTCCAGCACGTCGGTCTCCGAATCGGCCATCGAGATGACGTAGGTCGACGCCGCCGCCTCCCCCGCCTCGGCCTGTACCTGCGCCATCGCCTCGAAGGTCCCCAGCACCCGCGCCGTCGGCCCGGTCCAGTCATCCCGCCCGCCGCCCTGGACGTCACCGCCGGTCAGCAGGTCGCTCAGCTCGCCGGCGCCGTGATCGCCGTCGCCCCCCAGCCACTCGGCGACGGCGCCGTGGTGTTCGCCGGCGTCGTCACGGAG
>JBPEXA010000483.1:0-16055 GCA_052032135.1 Thermoanaerobaculia bacterium
CATCGACGCCGACGGCGCGCGCCTGCTGGGCGAGGCGAGCACCGCCGCCGACCTCGACGAGGCGACCCGCACCGCCCTGGCGCGGCTCGCCTCCCGGCCGGTCCGCGCTTGGACCGACGGCGACGTCGACGAGGCGGGCGAACTCCTCGCCCGTCACCCGACCGTGCTGGGCGAGCTGCACCGCGTCGCCGACCGTCCCGACGGTCGGTTCGAGGTTCGTTACCAGGACGGTCCCGACGCCGAGCTGCCGCCCTACCTCGACATCCTGGCAGCGTTGAGGCTGGTCGAGGTGGAGGCCCGCTCGGCGCTCGCCACCGGAGCGGTCGAGCCGGCGTCGAGGGCGCTGCGCATCCTCGCGCATACCATCGGCTACCTCGAAGGCGACGCCCTGCTCGTCTCGGCGCTGGTCGCCGACGGTCTCGACCGCCGGAGGCTGCACCTGCTGCGCGAGGCGATAGCGACGTCGCTCCTCTCTCCGACGGAGCTCGCCGACCAGCGCGCGCTGCTGGCGGCGCGTCGGCTGCGCGACTCGGTCGCGCGCGGCCTCCACGGCGAGGCGGCCTTCGTCGCCGAGATCGGACCCGACCGGCTGTTCGCCGAACAGGCGGGCGCGCTCGCCAGCGTCGCGCAGCTGGCGCGGCGCCCCGCCTACCGCCGCATCCAGGCGTCGGTCCTCGACCAGTACGCCGACGTGATCGCCAGCCTGTCGCGGCCGTGGCCGACGCTGCGCCACGAGCTCGAGGCGGGCGCCCTGATGCCGCGCTTCTGGTCCCGGCGGTCGCCGCTCTTCGTCAACGTCCATCACGTCCTCGCACGGCTCAAGGCGCTCGAATCGGCCCACCTGCTGGCCGATGCGGCGCTGGCGGCCGCGGCCGACGGGGAGCCGATCGCGGCCGAGACGCTCGGCGACGATCCGTTCACCGGCCGCCGCTACGAGCTGCGTCGCGAAGGGGCGCACACCGTGCTCGCCGCCATCGGCGCCGACGAGCTGTGGCAGACCCTCTTCGGCCCCTCCGAGGACGCCGTCGACCGCCCGCCGTTCAGCTGGCCGATCGCCCGGCCGCCTGCCGGCTAGCGGTCGTCCTCGAGCCGCCGGCGCAGCACCCCGACGGCGTCGGCGGTCGCCACCGCGCTCTTCTCCCGGTCGCGCCGATGGGAGATCTCGACCGTGCCGTCGGCGAGGCCGCGCCTGCCGACGACGACCCGCAGCGGGATGCCGATCAGATCGGCATCGTTGAACTTCACCCCCGGCCGCTCGGCGCGGTCGTCGTAGAAGACGTCGACGCCCGCCTCGCGCAGGCCGGCGTAGATGGCGTCGGCGGCGGTGGCGACGTCGTCGTCGTCGGGATCGAGCGCGACCACCAGCACCTCGAAGGGCGCCAGCGGCAGCGGCCAGATGATGCCGTGCTCGTCGTGATTCTGCTCCACCGCCGCCGCCACCGTGCGGCCGATGCCGAGCCCGTAGCACCCCATCAACATCGGGTGGCTGTCGCCGCTCTCGTCGGTGAAGACGCACCCCATCGACGTCGAGTACTTGGTGCCGAGGTCGAAGATGTGGCCGACCTCGATGCCGCGGTGGAGCTCGAGCGACCCGTCGCCGTCGGGGCTCGGATCGCCCTCGGCGGCGAGCAGCAGATCGGCCCATTCGCCGACCTCGACGTCGCGACCCCAGTTGGCGTCGACGTAGTGCCGGTCGGCGGCGTTGGCGCCGCAGACGAAGTTGGTCAGCGGCTCCACCGAGCGATCGGCGACGACGCGCACCTCGTCGGAGAGCCCGATCGGACCGGCGAAGCCGACCGGTGCCCCGGTCAGCTCGGCGACCTTCTGCTCGCCGGCGAGCCCGAGGTGACGGCAGTCGAGGAGGTTGCGCAGCTTCACCTCGTTGACCTCGCGGTCGCCGCGGATGAGCACCGCGACGAACTCGTCCTCGGTCTCGTAGAGCAGGGTCTTGACGAAGGCGGTGACCGGCCTGCCGAGGAACTCCGCCACCTCGGCGACCGTGGTCTTGCCGGGGGTCTCCACCTCGGCGAGCGGACGCGGCTCCTCCGCGGGAGGCGTCTCGAGCTCACCGATCGCCGCTCGTTCGACGTTGGCGGCGTAGCTCCCCGACGGCGAACGGACGACCGCGTCCTCGCCGGTGTCGGCGAGCACCATGAACTCGTGAGACGAGGCGCCGCCGATGGTGCCGCTGTCCGCCTGCACCATCGAGTAGTCGAGGCGGCACGCCTCGAACACCCGGCAGTACGCCGCCCGCATCGCCTCGTACGCCTCGTCGAGCGACGGCTGGTCGGTGTGGAAGGTGTAGGCGTCCTTCATGATGAACTCGCGCCCCCGCATGAGACCGAACCGGGGGCGGATCTCGTCGCGGAACTTGGTCTGGATCTGGTAGAGGTTGCGCGGCAGCTGCCGGTAGCTCTTGACGTCGCGCCGGACGATGTCGGTGACGACCTCCTCGTGGGTCGGCCCGAAGCAGAAGTCGCGATCGTTGCGGTCCTTCATCCGCAACAGCAGGTGGCCGTAGAGGTCCCAGCGTCCGGTCTCCTGCCACAGCTCGGCTGGGTGGATCGCCGGCATCGCGAGCTCGACCGAGCCGGCGCGCTCCATCTCACGCCGCACGATCGCCTCCAGCTTGCGGATGCTGCGCCAGCCGAGCGGCAGGTAGCTGTAGATCCCCGCCGCCACCTTGCGGATCATGCCGCTGCGAGCCATCAGCTGGTGGCTGACCACCTCGGCGTCCTTGGGGACCTCGCGGGTGGTGAACAGGTAGTACTCGCTCCAACGCATCAGCTCCTCCGTCGTCCTCCCCGCACCCGGGCGACCAGCTGATCGCTGGTCTTGAGGCATTCCATCATCCGCCGCTCGAGCGACGGGCCGGAGCGATCGAGCTCGCGCGCCTCGGCGAGCGCCGCCCTCGCGCCCGCCTCGTCGCCGGAGGCGAGGCGCGCCATGCCGAGGTGGGTGAGGGTGCTCGCCGACGCCCCCAGCTCGCTCGACCGTTCGAGGAAGTGGATCGCCCGATCGAACTCCTTGCGCTTGTAGTGCACCCACCCGATCGCCGCCAGCGGGAACTGCCGCAGCTCGTCGGGAGCGTGCTCGAGGGCGCTGCGCGCGTAGTCGAGCGCCGACTCGAGATCCTCCTCCATCTCGGCGAGGTTGAAGGCGAGCTCGTAGTAGGCGATGGTCCGCGCGTAGTCGGACTCCCCCTCCTCCAGCAGCTGGCGGCCGACCCGGGCCCCCTCGCGGTACTGCCCGGAGCTGCGCAGCGCCTCGATGAGCGTCGCGTAGGCGGTCGCCTCGAGCATCGGTCCCGGGTCGAGCTCGAGGATCCGGCGCGACACCTGCTCGCCCTCCTGGTAGCGCTGCGCCTCCATGCACGCCATCGCATAGGCGAGCAGCAGTGTCGGGTTCTCCGGCTCCTCCTGCACCGCGCGGCGGAAGGCGCTCAGCGACCGTTCCGGCCGCTCGTCGTCGCGCAGCGCCTCGCCGCGCTCGAGCCACCTCGACGCGGCGCTGCCGACGGCGGGGAGCGGCGAACCCCCCTGCCCGGACAGCGTCCTCACGAGATCGTGATAGCGCAGGCGGGAGGGGTTGAGGCGCTGTGCCTGCCGGAACGACGCCAGCGCCTTGCGGTTCCAGTGGCGGTCGAGATAGGCGAGTCCGAGCAGATAGTGCGCCTCCTCGTGGGCGGGGTCGTGGCGCACCACCTCCTGGAGCTCGCCGATGGCGCGCTGCAGGCGACCCATCTCGTAGAGGCAGCTGCCGAGCAGATAGCGCGCCTGCGCCGCGCCGTCGATCGCCACCGCCTGCTCGAGCAGCGTCGTCGCCCGCGCCAGCTGCCCGCGGCCGGCGTAGACCGCCCCGAGGCTGAACAGCGGCAGGAAGTGATCGGGATAGAGCTCGACAGCGCGGCGCAGCAGCTGCTCCGCGCGCTCCTCGTCGCCGTGCTCGTGATGGAGCACCCCGCTGTAGACGAGCCCTTCGTAGTGCTCCGGGCGGACTGCGAGCACCCGCCGGAAGAAGGCGAGCGCGGTCGCGGCGTCGCCTTCGTTGAAGTAGGTCTCGCCGAGGAAATGCGCGAGCTCGTAGTTGTCGCGATCGAGCTTGAAAGCGGCCTCGAGCGCGGCGAGCGCGCGATCGATGTCCACCGCGTGGAGAGCGACCTCGGCGTCCTCGACGAGCTCACCGAACAGCTCGCGCTTCGACCCCCCGAACAGGGCGACCACCCGGTCACGGACCTCGGCGAACCGCTCGCGCTTCTCGAGCGCCAGCAGCTCGTGCTCCATCTTCGACTCCCACCGGTCCTGCCACTCCGCCCGGTGCACGACGCTCTTCTCCTCGAGCAGCTCCCGCAGCGTGGAGAGGCCGGTCTGCTGGACGAGGATCGAGCGCTCGTGGGTCCCGAGGGCGGTCAGCAGCTGGCGGACGGTCTCGGCGGTCTGCTTGACCGCCTCTTCGAGGATCGAGATCCGCTCGAGCAGATGCTCGTCGAACGAGAACGACTCCTCGTCGGCCTCGGCGTCGAGGGTCAAGTCGTCGGCGGCGGGCGTGCCGGAGACCACCAGCAGCTTCTGGTGGCAGCGCCCGCAGAACTCCTGGTCCTCGGGATTCTCCGCGCCGCAGGACTGGCAGAGCATGCCGGGCGTCGCGACCGCGATCAGACGTACCCGTCGGCGGGATCGAACGTCCGCTGCGGGTCCTGGTCGTAGGTGTAGAAGCCGCGCCCCGCCTTGCGGCCGAGATAGCCCGCATCGACCATCCGCACCAGGAGCGGGCACGGGCGGTACTTCGAGTCGGCGAACCCCTCGCCGAGCACGCGCAGGATGTCGAGGCAGACGTCGAGGCCGATGAGGTCGGCGAGAGCGAGCGGGCCCATCGGATGGTTCATCCCCAGCCGCAGGATGTCGTCGATCGCCTCGACGTCGCCCACCCCCTCGAAGAGGCAGAAGATCGCCTCGTTGATCATCGGCATCAGCACCCGGTTGGAGACGAAGCCGGGGGCGTCCCGACACTCGACCGGCGTCTTGCCGAGGTCGCGGGTCACCGTCGCCACCGTGTCGAAGGTCGACTGGCTGGTGCCCAGCCCGCGGATGATCTCGACCAACGGCATCAGCGGTACCGGGTTCATGAAGTGCATGCCGATCACCCGATCGGGGCGCCCGGTCTCGGCGGCGAGCCGGGTGATCGAGATCGAGCTGGTGTTGGTCGCCAGGATCGTCGCCTCGGGGCAGACGCGGTCGAGCGTCGCCAGCACCTCGCGCTTGACGTCGAAGCGCTCGACGACCGCCTCGACGACCAGATCGGCGGCGGCGAGGTCGTCGAGCTGCGGGGAGCTGGTGAGGCGCTGCCGAGCGGCCGCGGCCGCCTCGGCGTCGAGCCGCTCCTTGGCGACCAGCTTGTCGAGGCTCTGTTCGATGCGCGCCACCCCCGTCGCCAGCGCGTCGGCCGCGGCGTCGACCAGCACGACGTCCGCGCCCGACATCGCCGCCACCTGGGCGATGCCGTGTCCCATCGTGCCGGCGCCGACGACGCCGACGGTGTGCGCGGTCTTCACGAGCTTGCGTCGAACGATCAAGGAGGGGCGGAGGGCGCCCCCGAGTGGAGCGCCCAGCGTACGGCATCGCCCGCCAAAAGAAAAGCGGCGACGCTGCGCGCTCGGCGCCTTGTCTCACCGAGAGGCAACGTGAGACACTTTGAGACACGGCTCGTCGGACCGCGCACCCTGCCAGTGGCGGCGGGGCTGGCCGCAGCGGTCTTCGGCGACTTGGCAGCGCGATTGCTCACAGAGCGTCTCGCGAGGCTCTCTCCGCATGCGACTCGGTTTCCTGCTCACCGCTTCTCTGCTCGGCATGGCGCTGCTGGTCGGCGTCCTCGGCGGCCTGCTCGAGCGGACCTCGGCCGCCGTCGGCGCCGAGCTCGAGGATCTGCGGCGCAGCACGGTCGAGGAGGTGACGGGCGCCTTCGGCATGGAGGCGGCGCTGCGCTCCACCGAGGCCGCAGCCTATCGGCTGCTCGCCGAGCGCTATCGCCAGCGGCCGGGTGATGCGTCTCACGAATCGGAGTGGGGGTCGGTGCCGCAGCTCGATCTCGACGCCGTCGAGGACGGGCTCGAGGCGTTCGAGGATTCCCTCGATCAGAGCCGACGGGCGCTGGCGCTGGCGGCCGATCTCGCGGCGCGGTCGCGCGGGATCGACGCCGACGGCGCCTTCGCCGCTCGCTCGGCGCAGCTGCGGGAGATCGCGCGCGAGTTCGAGGTCCACGAGCAGCAGCACGACCGCCTCGTCCATCTGATGCGCTACCACCCGACCGAGCAGGTGCGGGAGTTCCTGCAGGAGCAGTTCGAGCCGCACTACCAGGATCGGATGCGACCGCTGATCCGCGCCTTCTCCGAGGCGGCGCGCGGCGATCTGGTTGCGGAGGCCGAGGCGGTCGAGCTGCTGCTGGAGAACGCCACCCGCCGTGACCGCTGGATCGCCGGCATCGCCTTCGCCCTCGCGCTGCTGCTCGGCATCTCGCTGTCGCGGGCGATCTCGGGCCCGCTCGGCCGCCTGCGCGACGCCGCGCTGCGGGTCGGCCGCGGTGACCTCGATCAGCACGTGGAGCTGCGAGCCGACAACGAGTTCGGGGTGCTGGCGCGCGCGTTCAACGAGATGGCCGCCAGTCTCAAGGCGACGACCGTCTCCCGCCGCCACCTCGACAACATCCTCCAGTCGATGCGCGAGATGGTGCTCGTCTTCGACGCCGATCAGCGGATCGAGACGACCAATCAGGTCGCCGCCGAGGAGCTCGGCGGCGCGAGGGGGACCCTCACCGGCCGCACGCTCGACGACATCGCGCCGGGCGAGGGGGCCGCGCTCGCCGCCAGCTCGGGCGAGCTCGAGCTGCGCCGTGCCGACGGCTCGACCTTCCCGGCGTCGTTCTCGCGCTCGGAGCTCGCCGGTCCCCACGGGGAGTCCCAGGGCTTCGTCCTCGTCGCGCGCGACATCACCGAGCGACGCCTCGCCGAGGAGCACCTGCGACGCTCCCTTCACGACAAGGAGCTGCTGCTGAAGGAGGTGCACCACCGGGTCAAGAACAACCTGCAGATCATCTCGAGCCTGCTGCGACTCCAGGAGGGGGAGCCGGGGGCGTCGTCGAAGAGCCTGCGGGAGAGTCAGAACCGGATCCGCTCGATGGCACTGATCCACGAGCATCTCTACCGCTCGGCCGACCTCGCCAACATCGATTTCCGCTCCTATCTGGAGGAGCTGGTCGGCAACCTGCTCGCCTCGTACGGGTCGCGGGCCGAGCGGATCGACGCCCAGCTCGACGTCGACGCCGCCGCGCTCGACCTCGATACCGCGATCCCGTGCGGCATGATCGTCAACGAGCTGGTCGCCAATGCGGTCGAGCACGGCATCGGCGACAGCGGCCGGCTGGAGATCACGTTCCGCTCGGATCACGGCCATCAGCTGCTCGAGGTCACCGACGACGGCAGCGGCCTGCCGCCCGACTTCGACCTGCAGAGCACCGGATCGCTCGGACTGCGGCTGGTGACCGCCCTCACCGAGCAGATCGGCGGCGTGCTCGAGACCGGGTCGACGCCGGGCCGCACCACCTTCACCGTCCGCTTCGCCGCCCGCGGGGTCGAGGTCGCATGACCGGCGAGACCACGTCGCGCATTCTCGTCGTCGAGGACGAGGCGGTCGTCGCGCTCGACATCGCCGCCAGCGTGCGCCGGCTCGGCTTCGAGGTGATCGGCACCTGCGCCACCGCCGAAGAGGCGGTCGAGATCGCCGGCCGCGAACGACCCGACCTGGTGCTGATGGACATCCGGCTGCGGGGTGCGATGGACGGCATCGAGGCGGGCAGCCAGATCCTCCGCAGCTGGGACCTGCCGGTCATCTACCTGACCGCGCACGCCGACGACGAGACGCTGGCGCGCGCGAAGCGGACCGCGCCGTACGGCTATCTGCTCAAGCCGTTCGACGAGCAGAAGCTGCGCGTCGCGCTCGAGCTGGCGCTCGTCAAGCATCGGCGCGAGCGGGTGCGCGAGCGGCATCGCAAGGACCTGCTGGCGATCCTCGACACCCTCCCCCTCGGCACCGTGCTGATCGACCGCGAGGAGCGGCTGGGCTTCGCCAACGCCGTCGCTCGCACGATGCTCGGCCTCACCTCGGACGCGGTCGGCGAACGGTGGGCCGACGTCCTCCCGTTCGGAGGCACCACCCTGCAGGCGATCGAGGTCGAGCGCTCGAAGCCGCTGGTGCAGCGGTCGAGGATCGGCATCGCGCTCGGCGATCCCCCCAACCGGGCGGTCGAGATCGAGGTCGCCGACGACCCTCGCACCGACACCGGCAGCATCCTCTTCCTTCACGACGTCTCGGAGGTCCAGGCGCTGCGCGCCCGTCTCGAGGAGGACGCGCAGTTCCAGGACATGATCGGCCGCAGCGAGGGGATGCAGCGGGTCTTCCGCTTGATCGACGATCTCGCCCGCGTCGACAGCTCGGTGCTCATCCACGGCGAGACGGGAACCGGCAAGGAGCTGGTGGCGCGGGCGCTCCACCGGCTCAGCCCGCGGGCGGACGGCCCGTTCATCGCCGTCAACTGTGGCGGCCTCTCGGACGAGCTGGCGATGAGCCAGCTGTTCGGCCACGTCAAGGGGTCGTTCACCGGGGCGATCGCCGATCGGGAGGGCTACTTCGAGGCGGCGCGAGGCGGCGTGCTCTTCCTCGACGAGATCGGAGAGCTGTCCGATCGGGTGCAGGCGGGGCTGCTCCGGGTGCTCGAGGAGCAGCGGATCATGCGCATCGGTGAGAGCGACTCGCGGCCGGTCGACGTCCGCCTGCTGGTCGCCACCCATCGCAGCCTCGACCAGGAGATTCGCCAGGACGCCTTCCGGGCCGACCTCTACTACCGCATCCGGGTCGCTCAGATCGACCTCCCGCCGCTGCGCGATCGTCGGGAGGACATCCCACTGCTCGCCGAGCGCTTCCTCGCCCTCGCCAGCGCGTCGACCGGCAAGGACGTGCTGACGATCGCGCCGCCGGCGCTGCGCGCGCTGCTCGACTACGGCTGGCCGGGGAACGTCCGTGAGCTGCGCAACGCCATCGAGTTCGGCGTGATCCGCGCCGCCGGCGCCGAGCTCGAGGCGACCGATCTGCCGGCCGAGGTCCATCTCGCCGACGCCGCGGCACTCGAGGGGGCGACCGAGGAAGAGCGGATCCGCGCCGCGCTGCTGCGCACCCAGGGGCAGCGCAAGCGAGCCGCCGAGCTGCTCGGGATGAGCCGCGCAACCTTCTACCGCCGGCTCAAGGAGTACCAGATCGACCCCAACTGAGGGGGGGCGTCTCAACTCGGCCCCCTCCTGAGACAGTTGAGACAGCCGACGGCGGCGCGGTACCGCCGAGCGGGCCGAAACGCCAACTACGGAGGGGCCTCCGACGCGAAGACGGTTGGCGCGCCCCTTGCGTTGAAAGATCGACCCCATGGCCCGCATCGCGCTCTACTCCCACGACACGCTCGGGCTCGGTCACCTGCGGCGGTGCCTGAAGCTCGCCCATCACCTGCGCGAGCACTTCGGCAGCGTCGATGGCATGCTGCTGACGGGATCGCCGTGGCACGGGCTGTTCCCCCCGCCCGCCGGCTTCCGGATCGTGCCGCTCGCTCCGGTGGTGAAGACCGCCGGCGGCGACTACCGCAGCCGTGACATCGAGCTCGGTCTCGAGGCGGTGCTCGACCGTCGGCGGCGGGTGGTGACCGAGGAGATCGAGGCGTTCGCCCCCCAGCTCTTCGTGGTCGACAACGTGCCGTGCGGTCTGCGGGGCGAAGTGGTCGACGCTCTGCTGCGCGTGCGCGCCGGCGGCGGGCGCAACGTGCTCGCCCTGCGCGACGTGCTCGACGATCTCGAGACCATCCGCGAGGAGTGGCGGCGCGCCGGGGCGATCGAGGCGGTCGCCGAGCTGTTCGACGAGATCTGGCTGTTCGGCGACGCCACCGACGCGGCCGAGCTGACCGGGGGCGGACCGCTCTCCCACGTCGCCTCGCGGGTTCGCGCCTGCGGTCGCATCGGCCAGTGCGAGGTCGACGTCGACGGTGGCCTCGAACCGCCCGCCGGGCGGCCGGTGGTGCTCGTCACCGGGGGCGGTGGCCGCGACGCTTCGCCGCTGATGCTCGCCTACCTCGAGGCGGTCCACACCTACCGACCGCCGGTCACCAGCCACCTGGTGCTCGGTCCCGACTTCCCCGCGCTGCACGAACCGACAGCCTCCCCTCTCCCCGACCTCGAGATCGAGTCCTTCGTCCACGACCTGCCCCGCCGCCTCGCCCGCAGCAGCGTCATCGTCAGCATGGCGGGGTACAACACCGTCTGCGAGATCCTCGCCAGCGGGCGCCCGGCGGTCCTCGTCCCGCGGGTGACGCCGCGGCAGGAGCAGCTCCTGCGGGCGCGGCGATGGCAGCGGGAGGGACGCGCGCGGATGATCGAGCCCAGCCGGCTGACCCCCGAAGGGCTGTGGACGGCGGTCGAGGAGCTGCTCGCCTCCCCCGGACATCGGCGGCTGCCGGCGAGCGGCGGGCGCGCGGCCGCGGTCCGCGCCGAAGCGCTGCTCGCGTCGGCGGGAGGCGGGTGATGACCCGGCACGTCGGCTACGTGGTCAAGCGCTTCCCGCGCGCCTCCGAGACCTTCATCGCCCAGGAGGTGCTCGAGCTCGAGCGGCAGGGATGGCGGGTGACCATCTTCACCCTGTGGGAGAACGACGTCGCCGCCCAGCACGCCTGGCTCGACGATCTGCAGGCGGATATCGTCCACTGCGGCGACGGCACGCTCTCCGACTCCTGGAAGTGGCTGCACCGGCGGTCGGCCGAGAGCGACGCCGACCCGCGCTTCGAGCTCGCGGTCGCCGAGGCGTTCCGCTATCCCGACCGCCGAGGACGCCATCGCTTCCGCGAAGGGATCACCGTCGCTCGCGCGGCGCTCGATGCCGGGGTCGAGCATCTCCACGCCCACTTCGCCAACGACCCCGCCTTCGTCACCTATCTCGCGCATCTGGCCTGCGGCCTTCCGTTCTCCTTCACCGCTCACGCCAAGGACCTCTACGCCAAGGCCCTCCCCGAGGAGATGCTGCGCCGGATCGTCGAGAGATCGGCGTTCGCGGTCACCGTGACCGAGGACAACCGGCGGCACCTCGCCGACGTCCTCGGCGGTCGGCTGTCGGGCAAGATCCTCCGCCTCCACAACGGCGTCGACCTGTCGGAGATCGACGTCTGCGAGCGCGACGGCCGGCGCTTCGGCGTCGTCACCGTCGCTCGTCTGATCGAGAAGAAGGGGGTCGACACCTTGATCGAGGCCCTCGGCCTGCTGCATCGCAAGACGATCCCGTTCGAGGCGACGATCATCGGCGACGGCCCCGAGCGCGCCGCCCTCGAGGCGCAGGCCGAGGCCGAGGCGATCGGCGACCGCTGCCGCTTCACCGGCTGGCTCCCGCACGAGGAGGTGATCGAGCAGCTGCGCCTGCACGACGTCTGCGTGCTGCCGGCGCGCGTCGCCGCCAACGGCGATCGGGACGCGCTGCCGACGGTGCTGCTCGAGGCGATGGCGACCGGCATGCCGGTGGTGTCGACGCCGGTGGGCGGGATTCCGGAGATCGTCGAGCACCAGCGCACAGGGCTGATCCTCCCCGCCGAGCGACCGGTCCCCCTCGCCGAGGCGCTCGCCGAGCTCGCCGCCCGTCCCGGGGTGCGAGCGTCGATGGGCCGCGCCGCCCGCGACCGGGCGGTGCAGCGGTTCGACCTGGCGGCCAACGTCGAGCGCCTTCGCGGATGGTTCGAGCTCTCCTGCGACGGGCGGATCGGCGACGGCGAGCGATCGCTGCGGGCGGTAGAGGGATAGCAGCCCGCATGCGCCTCGCCTACGTCTGCTCGGATCTCGGGGTGCCGATCGGCGGCACCAAGGGGGCGTCGATCCACGTTCGAGCGCTCGCCCAGGAGCTCGCCCTGCGCGGTCACCAGGTCTCCGTGCTGGCGGCGAACATGGACGGCGAGCTGAGCGACGACTTCCGACCGGCGGTGTGCGGCGTCGGCTTCGACCGGACGCTGAAGAGCATCAAGCGCCGGGTGGCGTCCCGCGATCCGTTCACCAGCGCTCCGCGGGAGGCGTACGCGATGTTGCTGGGGAACCTGGTCTGGGACCGGCTGGCGCTGCTCCACGCCGATCGTCCGCTCGACGGCATCTACGAGCGACACAGCCTCTGGTCGTGGGCGGCGCTGCGGTTCGCCCGCGAGCACCGGCTGCCGCTGGTGCTCGAGGTCAACGCACCGCTGGTCGACGAGTCGTCGAAGTACCGCCAGCTGGCGATGGCCGACGTCGCCGCCGCCTGCGAACAGGAGCTGATCGGGGGGGCGAGCAGCGTCGTCGTCCCCTCCGACGAGCTCGCCGAGCGGGCGGTCGAGCTCGGCGCCCGCCGCGGCGACGTCCACGTGCTCCCCAACGGCGTCGACCCCCGCCTGTTCGCCGATCCTGCCCCGCTGCCGCCCGAGCGCACCGCCGCCCTCGACGGCCGCTTCGTCATCGCCTTCGTCGGCAGCCTCAAGCCGTGGCACGGCATCGACCTGCTGGTGGCGCGCTTCCGGCGCCTCGCCGCCCGGCTGCCCGAGGCGCACCTGCTGGTGCTCGGCGACGGCCCCGCCGCCGCCGAGGTCGCCGCTCTCGCCGCCGAGCTGGGCAGCGATCGGGTGACGGCGCCGGGAGCCGTCCCTCACGACCGGGTGCCCGCCTGGCTGCGGCACGCCGACGTCGGCGTCGCGCCGTACCCCGAGCTCGACGACTTCTACTTCTCGCCGATGAAGGTGGTCGAGTACCAGGCGGCGGGACTGCCGGTCGTGGCGAGCGACCTCGGACACCTGCGGCGCCAGATCGAGGACGGGGTGACCGGTTTCCTGGTCGGTGCCGGCGACGGCGCCGCCTTCGAGGCACGACTGGTGGAGCTCGCCGCCGATCGCGAACGGAGCCGGGAGATGGGGACGGTGGCGCGGCGACGGGTGCTCGCTCACTCGACCTGGAGGGCCGTTGCCGAGCGCGTCGAGGGACTCTTCTACCAGGCCGGTCTGGCCCGCTACGCGCGGGCGGTCGGAGGCTCGCGGTGAGCCTCTTCGAGCGGATCCGGATCAGCGACCTGCGGCCGGCCAAGCTGGTCCGCGCGTGGAAGTACTTCTACCCCTATGTGCGACCGAGCCGCGCCTGGCTCGCCGGAGCTCTCGCCTGCGGCCTCGGCGCGGTCGCCATGCAGCTGCTCCGACCGTGGCCGATCAAGCTGATCTTCGACGGTCTCCTGGTGCCGGCACCCCCCGGTAGCGGGCGGTGGCAACGGCTGCTCGAAGCGTTGCCGCCGGAATCGATCCTGCCCGTCGCCTGTCTCTCCCTGCTGCTGATCTCGCTCGCCTGGGGGATGTTCGCCTTCGGGCAGAACTTCTGGACCGCCCGCGCCGGTCAGACGGTCGTCTGCGAGCTGCGCGACCGCGTCCACGGTCACCTGCAACGGCTCTCCCTCAACTATCACCGCCGGCAGCGCAAGGGTGATCTGCTGATGCGGCTGACCGGCGACATCAACCTGCTGCGCGACATGCTGGTCAACGCCACCATGCAGGGCGTCTCCGCCTCGCTGCTGCTGGTGACCATGGTCGGCGTCCTGCTGTGGATGGACTGGCAGCTCGCTCTGGTGGTGATCGCCCTGCTGCCGCTGCTCGCCATCGCCACCTTCCGCTTCAGCTCGAGGATCCGATCCGCCGCGCGACGGCAGCGCCGCCACGAGGGGCGGATCGCGGCGATCATCGGCGAGACGCTCAGCGACCTTCCCGTCATCCAGGCGTTCGGTCAGGAGCGGGTGCGCGACAAGCGGCTGCGGCGCGTCAACCAGCGGGGGCTGCGCGCCGGGCTGCGGACCACCCGCCTCGAGGCGTCGATGTCGCGCGTCATCGAGGTGCTCCTCGCCGCCGGTACCGCGACTGTGCTGTGGATCGGCGTCAGCAAGGTCCAGACCGGAGCCCTCACGCCGGGCGACCTGCTGGTCTTCGTCTCCTACGTCGCCTCCAGCTTCCGGCCGGTGCGGCGCCTCGCGCGCAGCTCGAGCCGCATGGCGAAGGCGACGGTCTGCGCCGGTCGCGTCCGCGAGCTGCTGAAGCAGAGCCCGGAGGTGCGCAACCAGCCCGGCGCCAAGCGGGCGCGCAACCTCGACGGGGCGATCGAGTTCCGCAAGGTGTCGTTCGGCTATCCGCGAAAGAGGAGGGTGCTCCATCGGGTGAGCTTCACGGTCGAGCCCGGCACCCACCTGGCGATCGTCGGACCGAGCGGGTCCGGCAAGTCGACGCTCCTCTCGCTCCTGCTGCGCCTCTACGATCCCCAGCGCGGCCGCATCCGGCTCGACGGCCGTGACCTGCGGCGGTACCAGATCGAGACCCTGCGCCGAGAGATCGCTGTCGTGCTCCAGGAGCCGTTCCTGTTCGGCGACTCGATCCGCGAGAACATCGCCTTCGGCCGCCTGGGAGCGACCGAGCTCGAGATCGCCAAGGCGGTGAAGGCCGCCCGGGTCTCGGATTTCGCCCACCAGCTGCCGCACGGCATCGACACACCGCTCGCCGAGGCGGGAGCCACCCTCTCCGCCGGCGAGCGGCAGCGCATCGCCATCGCCCGCGCGATGGTCCGCCGCAGCCCGATCCTGCTGCTCGACGAGCCGACGACCGGCCTCGACGCGGTTTCGGAAGCGCGCGTGATGGAGGCGTTGACGCGTCTCTCCGAGGGCCGCACCACCATCACCGTCGCTCACAAGCTGGCGACCGTCCAGGCGGCGGACGAGATCCTGGTGCTCCAGCGCGGCAAGGTGGTCGAGCGGGGCACGCACGACGCGCTGCTCGAGAGCGGCGGTTGGTACGCGCGCAACTGGCTTCGCCAGGCGGCCGAGTATCCCGAGCTCGAGATGGTGGAGCCGACCGCCGGCGTCGCCGAGGGCCATCGCTCGTGACCTCCGATCTCAAGCGCCTGCTCGACCGCGGCCGGCTGCTGCACCGCCTGGGCAGCGGCTCCGCCCCTCGTTGCGACCGGGTCTGGCCGCTCCCGCGAGGAGGATGGCTGGCGCGCATCCGCAGCGACGACGGCTTCTGGGGCGTCGCCAAGCCGTCGGGAGCCTGGCCCAAGCCGCTGAGCCGGCTCTTCGAGGCCGGGCAGTCGACCTGGCTGCTCGAGCTCGAGGCGCTGGCGTGGCGCATCGATCACGACCCCGCCGTCGGGCAGGCGACGGAGCGATCGCTCGAGCCGTACTCCTCCCGGGCCGACGTCGCGAAGTTCCGCCGCCTCTCCGGACGCCTCGTCGGCTACAAGCCGTTGCGTCGCGCCGTCGTTCGCTTCGACGATCCGGGCGGGACGCCGAAGGCATTCGCCAAGTACCTGCGGCGGCGGCAGGCGGCGCCGCTCGCCGAGCTCCACACCGTCCTCGGCGGCTGGACGGAGGTCAACGGCGCCTTCCAGGTGCCGCGAGTGATCGACCTGCGCGTCGATCCCGACGTCGTGGTCCTGCAACCGTGCTCCGGGGTGATGCTCAGCAACGCCCTCTTCGCCCCCGGCTCCGATCCCCCGCTGCAGCTGATCGACCGCATCGGCCGGGTGATCGCCGGACTGCACCTCTGCCCGAAGCGCTCGCTGCCGGTCCACGATCGACGGCGGGAGCTGCGCGTGCTGCGCTCCTGGCTCGGGGTCGGCCTCGAGCTGGTCGACGAGCCGGCATCGCTCGAGGCGGCCTTCGACACGCTCGTCGAGTACGAGCGTCGTCTGACCGACCATCCGGGGGTGCTGTCGCACCGCGATCTGCACGACGGACAGCTGCTGGTCGACGACGACGTCGTCACCGTGCTCGATGTCGACACCCTGGCGATCGCCGAGCCCGAGCTCGATCTCGGCAACCTTCTCGCCCACCTCGACTGGAACGGCCTCAACCGCGGCGACGGCCGGTGGCGGGTGCTCGCGCGCCCGCTGGTCGAGGCGTACTGCGAGGTTGTGGCGCGCTCGGTCGACTGGGACCGCCTCCACTGGT
>JBPEXA010000484.1:0-3585 GCA_052032135.1 Thermoanaerobaculia bacterium
GGCAGGCTCTGTGCGAGGCCGAGCACCACGCCGATCCCCTTCTCGGCGAGCAGCTCCTTGACCTGCCAGGCGTCGCGGCCGCCGCCGAGGACGACGTCGAGATCCTGTTCCTCGGCGAAGGCGACGATCGCCTCGATGTCGCGCTTGGCGTCCGCCATCATCAGCACCTTGCGCCCGCCGTCGAGCACCTCGGCGAGCGCCTCGAGGCGCAGATCGCGCTCGACCCGGCTCCCTTCGGCGGCGGCGGCGGCGCGATAGTGACGGGCGGCGTCGAGCCAGTCGCGCAGCTCGTCCTGCTGCTCCTCGGCCTTCTCCTTCGCCTCGTTGAACGGCGTCTCGCGGAAGCTGAAGGTCGAGAAGTCGAAGCTGCGGGTCTGGATCGCCGGCCAGTAGACGACCATCGCGATCGTCGCCTCGATCGCCATCTCCTCGACCGTCCAGCCGTCGAGATGGACGAGCGCCGCCTGGCCTGAGATCACCCCGTCGCCGTCGGCCTGGGGCCCGACGACGGTGTGGGTGATGCCGTTGGCGCGGGTCACCCCGATGACGTCGCTCGCCGGGTGGATGGCGGTGGTCGCCCGCAGGTGCGGGTTGTAGGTCCCCATCTCGGCGCGGTCGTCGGTCGCTGGCACCGAGCCGATCTCGAGCAGGCCGAGCTGGCTGAAGGCGTCGAACAAGCCGGGATAGACGTGGAGGCCGGTGGCGTCGATGCGCGCCGCGTCGGCGGGCGCCGCCGCGGCGGCGCCGACGGCGACGATGCGGCCGTCTTCGATCACCACGTCGCCGACGAACGGCTCGGCGCTCACCGGGTGGACGGTGCCGCCGGCGACGACCAGGGTGTCGGCGACGGCGAGCGCGGGCAGCAGGGCGAAGGCGACGAGGGGCGCCGCGAGCAGTCTGGAACGGTTCATCGCACGGTCTCCCGCAGGTCGGTGGCGCGTCGGGGGTCGGGGTCCGGCATCGCCTCGTCGGGAGGTGGTTCGCCCTCCGCTTTCGCCTCCTCCTCGCCGTCGCCGCCCGCCATCTCCGCCTCCAGCGCTTCGATCCGCGCCTGCCGCTCACGGTCGGCTTCGAGGTCGAAATAGAGCACGCCGTCGACGAACGTCTTCTGCACCACCGAGGCGACGCTGAGCGGATGGCCGTCGTAGAGCACCAGATCGGCGTCCTTGCCGACCTCGATCGAGCCGACACGGTCGTCGATGCCGAACTGCCGGGCCGGGTTGATGGTGACCAGCGCCAGCGCCTCGAGCTCGTCGAGGCCGCCCCACTTGATCGCCTTCGCCGCCTCCTGGTTGAGGTGGCGCATCTCCTCGCCGCTGTCGGAGTTGATCGACACCACGACACCGCGCTCGGCCATCAACGCCGCGTTGTGGGGAATGGCGTCGTAGGCCTCGACCTTGTACCCCCACCAGTCGGAGAAGGTCGACGCTCCGGCGCCGTGGGCGGCGATCTCGTCGGCGACCTTGTACCCCTCGAGGACGTGCTGCAGGGTGGCGATGCGGAATCCGAACTCCTCCGCCAGCCGCAACAGCTGCAGGATCTCGTCGGCGCGGTAGCAGTGCGAATGCACCAGCCGCTTCCCTTCGAGGATCTCGACCAGCGGCTCGAGCTCGAGGTCGCGGCGCGGTGGCACTCCGCGCCGACCGCCCGCCCGCCAGGCCGCCCACTCCGCCTGATACTCGCGAGCGCGGGAGAAGGCGTCGCGGATGACGTCCATCACCCCCATGCGGGTCTGGGGATAGCGCTGCGGGATCGTCGGCGAACGGAAGTTGGACCGCTTGG
This sequence comes from Thermoanaerobaculia bacterium, assembly GCA_052032135.1. GTDB lineage: Bacteria > Acidobacteriota > Thermoanaerobaculia > Multivoradales > JAHEKO01 > CALZKB01. Next base: position 1,783 of record JBPEXA010000484.1, read on the forward strand.
GGTTCTCGCCGAGGGCGAACTTGATCCCCGGCGGCGCCCCCTCGAACTTCATCGCCTCCGCATCACTTCCCCAACGCAGCTTGATCACCTGGTTGCGGCCGCCGATCGGATTGGCGCTGCCGTGGAGGATGTTGGCGGTCGTCACGCCGCCGGCGAGGGCGCGGTAGATCGCGATGTCGTCGGGATCGATGACGTCGCCGACGCCGACCATCGAGGTGACCGCGAGCGACCCCTCGTTGACGCTGCCGTCGACCGCGATGTGGGCGTGGGCGTCGATGATGCCGGGGATCAGCGAGCCGCCGTCGGCATCGATCGTCTCGAAGCCGGCCGGCACGGGGATCTCGGCCCCGACCGCACGGATCTTGCCGTCGCGCACCACCACCGTGCCGTTGTCGATCGTCTCGCCGCTCATCGTGTAGACGGTCGCGTTGGTGATCGCGAAGGAACCCGGGTCGCGGACCGGGCCCTGGACGACGGCCATCGCCTCGCGCAGCGCCTCGACCGGGACCGCCGGCGCCTCCTCGGCGGCCGCGTCGCTCCCCTCCGCCGTCGCGCTGGCGGTCCGCTCGCCGCTGATGTCCATCAGCATCGGACCCGCGCTCATCGTGCCGCTGAGCTGGTCCTCCTCGACCTCGAGCGAGTAGGACGCCTCCATCGTCCGACCCCCCATCTCACGGCTCACCTTGAAGCGCAGCAGGGTGCCGCTCAACCGCCCGTCCTCGACCTCGGTGGTGCCGAGCTCCGACTCGATCTCGCCGCTCACCACCCCCTCGTCGTCCATCTCGAGCTCGGCGGTCATCTCGCGGGCGCCGCTCGGGGTGTCGAGCGACAGCGTCCAGGTGCCGGAGACGTCACCAACCGGCGGCTCGAACTCCTCGACCGTCTGCCGCTCCTGATAGCGGCGGCCGTCGACGAAGACGGCACGGACCTCGGCGTCCTCCGCCCACGGGGGCGCGGTGGAGAGCACCAGGTTGGCGATCTTGCCGCGCTCGACGGTGCCGAGGCGGTCGGCGACACCGAAGATGCGGGCGGCGTCGAGCGTCAGCGCCTGCAGCGCCCGCTGCTCCGAGAGCCCGGCGTCGATCACCTCGCGGACCTTCTCGAGGGCGGCCGACGGCGACGACAGGCCGCCGGCGGTGAAGGCGAAGCGGACCCCCGCGTCGGCCAGCACCGACGGCGTGGTCGGTGCCATCCGGCGGTGATAGAGGTCGCGGAAATCGGTGTCGGCCTCCGGGTCGCGGTCCTTCTCCTCCTCGGGGAAGTCGAGATTGACGATCACCGGGATGTCGGCATCGGCGAGCCTCGCCGCGCGACCGTAGGCGCCGCGACCGCCGTAGAGGATCGGCGCCAGGCCGTGCTCGGAGGCGAGCTTCAGGGTGCGGTCGATCTCCGGGCCGCTGTCGGCCGGCATCAGGAAGGGGAGCGAGCTCTCCGTGGCGGCCACCAGCGGGTCGAGCGCGCGGTCGTAGGTCGGTCGCTGGCGGCCGGCCGGAGCCGCCTCGTAGCTTTCGACCACCTGCGCGTAGTGCTCGGCGTCGAGCAGCACCTGGCGGACGTAGGCGATCACCCCCATCAGCGAGCCGGGGTAGTCGCGGAAGCCGCCGGTCTCGAACGCGACCTTCTGGGCCACCGGCGCGGCGAGCACGCGATCGCGCGGTTCGGCGGCGCCGAGGTGGATGACCACCGCCTGACCGGTGAAGATGCCGTCGTCGGGGGCGGTCACCGCCGCAGTGAAGCCGGCGTCGCGCCACTTCTCGACACCGCCGTCCTCACCGAGCAGGTCGGCGGCGCTCACCCACGGCG
>JBPEXA010000485.1:0-2901 GCA_052032135.1 Thermoanaerobaculia bacterium
CGCTGGCGAGCCGTGGCGGGTGGTGGTGGTCGGCGGCGGCGCCGGGGGCGTCGAGGTCGCGTTCACTCTCGAGCGGCGCGCTCGCCAGCTCGGCACCGCTCCGCGAGTGACGCTGGTGCACGACGGCGAGCGGCTGCTCGAGGGGTTTCCCACCGGCCTCGCCGCCCGCGCCGAGCGCCACGCCGCCGCCCGCGGGATCGAGCTGCGGCATGGGGTACGGGTCGACGCGGCGACCGATGGCGCGGTGGTGCTCGACGACGGCGACACCGTCCCCTTCGATGCCCTCCTGTGGGTCACCGGCGCCGCCCCGCACGGCATCCTCGCGCGGTCGGGTCTGCCGACCGACGACCGCGGATTCGTCACCACCCGCCCGACCCTCCAGGTCGTCGGCCATGACGAGCTCTTCGCGGTCGGCGACTGCGCGACGCTCGCCCACGCCCCCGACACTCCGAAGGCGGGCGTCTACGCGGTCCGACAGGGGCCGGTCCTGATCTCGAACCTGCTCGCCTGGGCGGCGGATCGACCGCTCTCCGACTACGACCCCCAGAGCGACTTTCTCACCCTCCTCAACCTCGGGGACGGCAACGCCCTCGGCGCCAAGTGGGGGGTGTCGTTCGAGGGGCGCTGGGTGATGCGGCTCAAGGACTGGATCGACCGTCGTTTCATGGAGCGCTTCCAGGTGCTCGGCGAGGACGGTGCCGAGCTCGGCGACTTCGCCTCGATGCCGTCGATGGACGGCGGCGACTCGATGCTGTGCGGCGGGTGCGCCGCCAAGCTGGGAGAGGACGCCCTCGGCCGTGCGCTCGACAGACTGCGGCTGCCGCCGCCGCCGGGAGAGGTCGTCTACGGCGTCGCCGAACGCGAGGACGCCGTCGCCCACCGCCTCGCGTCGGGGGAGGTGACGGTATCGAGCGTCGACGCCTTCCGCCCCTTCGCCGACGACCCGTTCCTGGTCGGACGGGTGGCGGCGGTCAACGCCGCCTCCGACTTGCTCGCCAAGGGGGCGACACCCCGATTTGCGCAAGCGCTGGTGACGCTCGACGAAGGCCGGCGCGAGGAGGACCGCGAGGAGTTTCTCTTTCAGCTGATGAGCGGTGCCCTCGCCGCCTTCGACGAGCTCGACATCCACCTGCTCGGCGGGCACACGACCGTCGGGCCGGAGGTGTCGGTCGGCTTCGAGGTGTCGGGGTCGGCCGCCGAGAGCGAGCTGATCGCCAAGCGCGGGGCGGCGCCCGGTGATCGGCTGCTGCTCACCAAACCGCTGGGGACCGGCGTCGTCCTGTGGGCCGACATGCGCGGCCTCGCGCGCGGTCCGTGGGTCGAGGCGGCGCACCGCAGCATGGCCACCACGAACCTGGCGGCGAGCCGGGCGATGCGGGCTGCGGGAGCGGCGGCGGCGACCGACGTCACCGGTTTCGGCCTCGCCGGCCACCTCGGCGACCTGCTGCGAGCCTCCGGGGTCGGCGGGCGCATCGACCTCGCGGCGCTGCCCGTGCTGCCCGGGGCCGAGGCGCTCTTCGCCGCCGGCGCGCGGAGCACCTTCCACGCCGAGAACCGCCGCGCGATGCGCGGCGTGCGCGTCGACCCGGCGGCGGCGGACGATCCGCGCCTCGAGCTGCTGTTCGATCCGCAGACCTCCGGCGGCCTGCTGATCGCCCTCGCCGCCGAGCGCGCCGACGCGCTGCAGCGGGAGGTGTCGGCCGCCACCGGCCTCCCCGCCGCGGTGATCGGCGAGGTGACGGACGCCGACGGGGCGGCGTTCACGGTCGAACGCGGCCCGGTGGCGTAGAATTCGCGGCTTCTCCCAGCCGGGACGCCGATGGCCGAGGACGAGACCGAACAACGACCGCGCATCATCGTCGCCCTGGGCGGCAACGCCATCACTCGCGACGGCGAGGAGGGCACCGTCGACCAGGACTACGCCAACCTGCGCCGTAGCCTCGACAGCGTCGTGCAGCTCGTCGAGCGCGGCTACGAAGTGGTCCTCACCCACGGCAACGGGCCGCAGGTCGGCAACCAGATGATCCGCGTCGAGCTGGCGAGGGGCCAGGCGCCCGATCTCCCCCTCGACGTCATGGTCGCCGACCTCCAGGGCGGTCTCGGCTACATGATCGAGCTGGTGCTGCGCAACAAGCTGATCCAGGCCGGCTTCGAGATCCCGGTCTGCGCGCTGCTGACCCAGGTCGAGGTCGATGCCGCCGATCCGGCCTTCGAGGCGCCGACCAAGTTCGTCGGCCCCGCCTTCAGCAAGGAGGAGATCGACCGCCGGGTCGCCGAGCGCGGCTGGACGGTGAAGGAGGACAAGAAGCGCGGCTGGCGGCGGGTGGTGCCGTCGCCGGAGCCGCTGCGCATCCTCGAAGGCGGCCTGATCGCCACCCTGGTCGAGGCGGGCGCGCTGGTGATCGTCACCGGCGGCGGCGGGGTGCCGGTCGCCCGCAACGAAGAGGGGCTGCTGCGCGGCGTCGAGGCGGTGATCGACAAGGACTACGCCGCCACTGTCCTCGGCGGCGCCGTCGACGCCACCCACCTCTTCCTGCTCACCAGCGTCGACGCCGTCTATCTCGACTACGGCGAGCCGACCGAGCGCCGCGCCCGCTTCCTCACCGTCGCCGAGGCGCGCCGCCACGCCGCCGCCGGCCAGTTCCCCGCCGGCTCGATGGGACCCAAGATCGAGGCCGCCTGCCGCTTCGTCGAGCAGGGCGGCAAACGGGCGCTGATCACCGACATCTTCACCCTCATCGAAGCGATCGACGGCTCCGCCGGCACCTGGATCACCGCCTGACCTCCACCTGTTCTCCGCCTGTTCCGACCGGCGGCCCCGAGGGCCGGCCTGCGCCGAGAGGAGTCGATGAACCCTGGGGGGCGCTCGCGCGTCCTCAGACTGCGAAACGGCAGTGCGCG
>JBPEXA010000486.1:0-1679 GCA_052032135.1 Thermoanaerobaculia bacterium
AGGCGACACCGCCGCCGACGCAGTAGCCGCCGAGCAGATAGGGTCCGTGCGGCCGGTGCTCACGGATCTCGGCGATGTAGGCGTCGGCCATCGCCTCGAGGTCGTCGAACGGCTCCGCCGGAGCCTGCAGCCCCAACAGCGGGCGGTCGCGATCGAGATAGTGGGCAAGGTTGTAGAACCAGCCGATCTCGCCGCCGAGCCCGTGCACCAGGTAGAGCGGAGCACGATCACCCTGCTCGCGGAGCGCGACCAGCGACGGCCATGCCGTTCGCGGCTCGCGCCGGTCGATCAACGCCGCGAGCTCGCTCACCGTCGGGGTCGCGTACACCGCGCCCAGCGGCAGCTCGACCCCGAAGTCGGCGGCGACCCGGGCGATCATCCGCGGCACCAGGAGCGAGTGGCCGCCGAGGTCGAAGAAGTTGTCGTCGACACCGAACGCCCGCACCTCGATCAGGTCGTTCCAGATCCGCGCCAGCTGCGCCTCGGTCGATGTGGTGGGCGGCGTGCCGGCGCGATCCGTCGCGCCGGCCGGGCGCGGGCGCGCCGCCCGCGGGGCGCCGGAGGTCGCCGTCAGCTGCCGATCGACGGCCGACGCCCGCGAAGCGGGATCGGTGATCCTCGCCACCAGCGTCACGAAGCGCTCGACGAGCATCGCGACCCGCTCGCCGGTGAAGCGACGACCGTCGTAGTGGGCTCGGATCCGCACCCGCGCCCGCGGCAGCACCGCGACGGTGAGCGGTGCCGTCGACGTCACGTCGCCGTCGAGGGTGGTGAGCTCGACGGTCTCCTCGCCGGCGTCCGAGACCAGCGCCGTCGGGTAGTTGGCGACCGTCAGCAGGGTGTCGAACGGTGGTCGGCGGGCCGTCATCCCCGCCGCCTCGATCAATCGCGGCAGCGCACACGGCTCGAACCGGCGCACCCGCTCCTGGACCGCGAAGACGCTGCGCACCCACTCGCCGAGCGACGCCCGACGGTCGAGCTCGACCTGCAACGGCAGGGCGTTGGCGAGCATGCCGATCATCGCCTCGACGCCGTCGAAGGGGACCGCGCGGCCGGAAGTGGTGAATCCGACCGTCGGCCGCGACGAGGCGGTCGCCTCGGCGACCACCAGCGTCCACGCCGCCAGGTAGATGGCGCCGGCGGTCACCCCCAGCTCACGCGCCGCCGCCGCCACCGCCGCGCCGTCGATCGCCGTCGGACCGTCGTGGCTGCGATCGACGACCGCCGTGCCGTCCCAGTCGAGGCCGCACAGCGGCACCGCCGGCCGCCAGTCGGTGACGTCGGCGAAGCCCGCCGCTCGCGGCGCGTCGGCGCCGCGCACCCAGGCGACGTAGTCGGCGAAGCGGGGTGCGGAGGGCGGCGCGAACTCGCTCCCCGACGCCACCGCTCGGCAGCGCGCCAGCAGCTCGTCGAGCACCAGCGCGCTCGACCAGCCGTCGAGCAGCACATGGTGGCAGCACCAGGCGAAGCGGTGCTCCCTCGGTCCGGTGCGCACCAGCCGGAAGGTCATCGCCGGCGCCCGGGCGAGGTCGACCCCACGTCGGCGCACCTCTTCGACCAGCCCCGCCCACCGCTTCTCGAGGGCAGCCGGTGACAACTCCCGCCAGTCGGCGATCTCGAGCGCCAGTTCCGCCGAGCGCTCGACCACCTGCACCGGGTGCGGCAGGTCGCGCCAGTGC
>JBPEXA010000487.1:0-1587 GCA_052032135.1 Thermoanaerobaculia bacterium
GCCGTGACGGAGAGCTCGTAGGTGCCGATGCGGCGCGCGGTGGCGACGATCTGATCCTTGTTGGCGGCGACCAGCGGCCGCAACACCAGCGGCGCTCGCGAGCGACTCGGCCGAGAGCGGAGTCAGTCGAGCTCTTCGACCGACGGATAGCCGTCGGCGACCAGCGTCTCGATCAGCCGCCGCCCGTGGTCGGGATCGCGGGTCTCCAGCACCAGCTCGACCGACGCCTCCCAGAAGTCGCTGCCGGCGAAGCTGCGATCGTGGTCGACGCGCCGGACGTTGGCGCCGTCCGCCGCCACCGCCTGCAGCAGGCCGGCGAGCGCTCCCGGGCGGTCCCACAGCCGCACCCGCAGGCGGATCAGCCGCCGCTGCTGGACCAGCGAGCGCTCGATGACGCGCGCCATCACGCCGGGGTCGATGTTGCCGCCGCTCACCACCAGCACGACGGTGCGACCGGCGACCTCGCCGAGGGCGCCGCCGACGAGTGCCGCGAACGGTGCCGCGCCCGCCCCCTCGCTGACCACCTTGGCGCTGTCGAGCAGGTGGAAGATCGCCGCCTCGATGGCGCCCTCGCTGACCAGGTCGATCGCCTCGACGGTGTCGCGGATGATGTCGAAGGTGTGGCGGCCCGGCTGCCGCACCGTCAGCCCCTCGGCGATCGTCGGCCCCACCGGCTCCGGCGCCAGCGTGCCGGCGTCGAAGCTCCTCTTCATCGCCGGCGCCGCCTCGCTCTGGACGCCGCGGATGCGGGTCTCCGGCCGCGCCGCGCGCACGCCGGTGGCGATGCCGGCGATCAGCCCGCCGCCGCCGATGCCGACGACGATCCAGTCCGGCTCCGGCACCTGGTCGAGGATCTCGAGGCCGACCGTCCCCTGGCCGGCGATGACGTCGCCCTGATCGAACGGCGGCACCACCGTCAGCCCCTGGTCACCGGCGATCTCCACCGCCCGCTCCTGCGCCTCGTCGAACACCGCTCCCTGGAGGATGACCTCCGCCCCCAGCGCCCGGGTGCGCTCGATCTTGACCAGCGGCGTGCGCTCCGGCATGACGATCGTCGCCGGCACCCCGACGTGGGCGGCGGCGAACGCCACCCCCTGGGCGTGGTTGCCGGCCGACGCCGCGATCACCCCGCGCTCGCGGACCTCCGGCTCGAGGGTGAGGATGCGGTTGAGGGCGCCGCGCACCTTGAACGAGCCGGTGCGCTGCAGGTTCTCGAGCTTGAGCCACACCTCGGCGCCGGTGCACTCGCTGAGCGAGGCGTGATGGACGCACGGCGTGGGCGGCAGGATCCCCGCCAGGCGCTCGCGAGCGGCGCGGATGTCGTCGAGGTCGATCATCGGTCAGCCGCCCCGGGGCAAGATATCAGAGCGGTCGGCGGCGCCCGAAAACCGCGAGTGCCCGCGGCGGCCGACGAGGCCCGCGCGGGCGGCGTGACGCCCCGGTTTTGCTACTCTGTCGGGTCCGATGGAGCTGTCCTACTCACTGCTGCTGATGTCGGCCACCGTTTCGACGGTGGTGGCGGTGCTGCTCGGCTTCTATCTCCATCGGGTCCGCAGCCGGCTGCGCCACTTCGAGAAGGACATGGCG
>JBPEXA010000488.1:0-3317 GCA_052032135.1 Thermoanaerobaculia bacterium
CGCTCGGCCCCCTTCGATCCCCTCCCGAACGGCTGCTGGGCACCCCCGGAAGGAGCGCCTCGCGGCCCGTGCCCGGCCGCCGCGACCGCCGCGTCGTCAACGGGTAAGTCCGCATGTCGAAAGAAGAATCCGCGACGGCCGCAGATACAACATCTTGTGCAGCTCGCTTGACACCGCCACAGAATGTGGGGCAACGTTGGCCGTTCCCGAACATCCGATTCCACACCAAGGGCAGCGGACGATCCGAGATTGAACTGTGTCTTCTTGTTGGTAGGAGGTAGCGGCCGATGACGATGGAGCCGACCCCGCAGGCGAACGCCCGAGCGACCGATGGCACTGTCCGCGAGGAGCGGGCGCGGAGCAGCGAGGGCGTGCTGGCGGAGACCCCGATCGCCGAGAACCCGAGCGGCGAGCAGCGGATCAGTGGGACGAGGCGGCAGCAGGCGGGCCTCCGTTTCTCGCGCTACTACACGCGCAAGGGGGTCGACCCGTTCGAGGCGGTCGAGTGGGAGACCCGGGACGCGGTGATCGTCAACGAGAAGGGGGAGACGGTCTTCGAGCAGCTCGGGGTCGAGTTCCCCAAGGCTTGGAGCCAGACGGCGACCAACGTCGTCGCCAGCAAGTACTTCCGCGGTCCGCTCGGGACTCCCGAGCGGGAGTCGAGCGTCCGGCAGCTGATCTCCAGGGTCAGCGACCGGATCGCCGAATGGGGTCGGGAGGGCGGCTACTTCACCTCCGAGGACGACGCCGACACCTTCCACGCCGAGCTCACCCACATGCTGCTCCACCAGATGGTCTGCTTCAACTCCCCGGTCTGGTTCAACGTCGGGATCGAGGAGAAGCCGCAGTGCTCGGCCTGCTTCATCAACTCGGTCGAGGACACCATGCCGTCGATCCTCAAGCTGGCGCAGACCGAGGGGATGCTGTTCAAGTTCGGGTCGGGCACCGGCAGCAACCTCTCGACCCTGCGCTCGTCCCGCGAGCAGCTCGCCGGCGGGGGGACCGCATCGGGCCCGGTGTCGTTCATGCGGGGCTTCGACGCCTTTGCCGGCGTCATCAAGAGCGGCGGCAAGACGCGGCGTGCGGCGAAGATGGTGATCCTCAACGTCGACCACCCCGACATCGTCGAGTTCATCAACTGCAAGCAGGTCGAGGAGAGGAAGGCGTGGGCGTTGATCGACGCCGGCTATGACGGCGGCTTCAACGTCGCCGGCGGCGCCTACGACTCGGTCTTCTACCAGAACGCCAATCATTCCGTGCGGGTCACCGACGACTTCATGCAGGCGGTGGTCGACGACGCCGACTGGACGACGCGCGCGGTCACCGACGGCGAGCCGGTCGACACCTTCAAGGCGCGGGAGCTGATGACGCAGATCTGCGAGTCGGCCTGGCACTGCGGCGATCCCGGGCTCCAGTACGACACCGCGATCAACGCCTGGCACACCTGCGCGGGGACCGACCGGATCCACGCCAGCAACCCGTGCAGCGAGTACATGTTCCTCGACGACACGGCCTGCAACCTCGCCTCGATCAACCTGATGCGCTACTACGACGCCGACGCCGAGCGCTTCGACGTCGAGAGCTTCCGCCACACCTGTGAGGTGCTGATCAGCGCTCAGGAGATCGTGGTCGACTTCGCCAGCTACCCGACGCCGAGGATCGAGGCGAACTCGCACCGCTTCCGTCCGCTGGGGATCGGCTTCGCCAACCTCGGCGCGCTCCTGATGGCTCGCGGTCTGCCGTACGACTCCGAAGCGGGCCGCGACTACGCCGGAGCGATCACCGCGCTGATGTCGGGTGCCGCCTACGCGCAGTCGGCTCGCATCGCCGACGTCCTCGGCCCGTTCGAGGGCTACGCCGACAACGTCGAGCCGTGCAACCGGGTGATGCGCCAGCACCGCGACGCGATCCAGCAGCTCGATCCCGCTCACGTGCCGCTCGAGCTGCTGCAGGGGGCGAAGGGGTCGTGGGACGAGGTGGTGCAGCGGTGCGAGGAGAACGGGGTGCGCAACAGCCAGATCTCGGTGGTCGCGCCGACCGGCACCATCGCCTTCATGATGGACTGCGACACGACCGGCATCGAGCCCGACATCGCCCTCGTCAAGTACAAGAAGCTGGTCGGCGGCGGCATGATCAAGATCGTCAACAACACCGTGCCGATCGCGCTGCGCCGCCTCGGATACGACAAGGACGAGGTCCGCGACATCGTCGAGTTCATCGACGAGCACGACACCATCGAGGGGGCGCCGCACCTCAAGGACGACCACCTCGCCGTCTTCGACTGCGCCTTCCGGCCGGCGAGCGGCTCCCGCTCGATCGCCTACATGGGCCATCTGAAGATGCTCGGGGCGGTGCAGCCGTTCATCTCCGGCGCGATCAGCAAGACGATCAACATGCCCGAGGAGTCGACGGTCGAGGAGGTGATGGAGGCGTACCTCGAGGGGTGGCGGCTCGGCCTCAAGGCGGTGGCGATCTACCGCGACAACTGCAAGCGGAGTCAGCCGCTCTCCACCAGCAGGGAGGCGGAGAGTCCCGGCAGTTCGACCGCCACCGAGAGGACCCCCTACCGCACCAAGCTCCCCGACGAGCGCCAGGCGTTGACCCACAAGTTCTCGGTCAACGGCAACGAGGGGTACATCACCGTCGGCCTCTTCGAGGACGGCATGCCGGGAGAGATCTTCATCGTGATGGCCAAGGAGGGATCGACCATCTCCGGCCTGATGGACTCCTTCGCCACGGCGATCTCGATCGCGCTGCAGTACGGGGTGCCGCTCCAGACGCTGGTCGACAAGTTCACCCACACCCGCTTCGAACCGTCCGGGTTCACCAACAACCCGGAGATCCCGATGGCGAAGTCGGTGATGGACTACATCTTCCGCTGGCTGGCGTCGAAGTTCCTCAATCGAGAGAGCCAGCAGCAGGCGGGCGTCGTGCTGCGCGATGCACCCGAGGGCGAGGGCGGGGATCTGATGGAGGTGGGCGACGGACTGGTCGACCCCGTCGGGTCGAACGGCGCTTCGAAGGTGACCTTCCTCTTCCAGCAGGACGCACCGAGCTGTCACGACTGCGGAGCGATCATGGTCCGCAACGGCAGCTGCTACAAGTGCCTCGAGTGCGGCACCACCAGCGGCTGCAGCTGACGCGCTCGGCCCCGGTCGCCGTCGGCTAAGCTCCACCGATGGCGATGCGGCCCGAGCAGCGAGCCCCGGTGCGCGCCTGGGTGGTGATCATCGCCGCGATCGGCGCGGTGATGGCGGGCTACGGCCTGCGCAAGTGGTCCGGCGCGCCCGGCAGTGCGGGCGCGGCAAGCGGTGCGG
>JBPEXA010000489.1:0-4272 GCA_052032135.1 Thermoanaerobaculia bacterium
CGCCGAATACCGCTTCCTGCGGGCGATCGGCGCCGACGTGGTCGGCATGTCGACGGTGCCGGAGACGATCACCGCGGTGCACGCCGGAATGCGGGTGTTCGGCATGTCGATCGTCACCGACATGTGCCTTCCCGACGCCCTCGAGGTGGCGGACGCCGAGGCGATCGTCGCCGTCGCGGCGGCGGCGGCGCCGAGACTGCGGGCGCTGGTCGGTGCGGTGCTCGAGCACGAGTCGAAGCGGGTGTGACGGTGGAGGCGATCCGCTCCCGCGTCGCCGAAACGGTCGCCGCCGTTCGGGAGCGGTGGGACGGTGAGCCGCGGGCGGGCATCATCCTCGGCAGCGGCCTCGGTCCGCTCGCCGACGAGGTCGAGTCGGCGGTCGCCTTCGACTACGAGTCGCTGCCGCACTTCCCCCTCTCGACGGCGGTCGGCCACGCCGGCCGCCTGATCGGTGGGCGGTTCGCCGGTGTCGAGGTGCTGGTGATGGCGGGCCGCTTCCACCGTTACGAGGGGTGGTCGATGGCGGAGGTCACCTACCCGGTGCGGTTGATGCGCGAGCTCGGCTGCGGGCTGCTGGTGGTGTCGAACGCCAGCGGCGGCCTCAACCCCCGGTTCGGCTCCGGTGACCTGATGGTGATCGAGGACCACATCAACCTGATGTTCGACAACCCGCTGATCGGCGCCAACGACGAGACGCTCGGGCCACGATTCCCCGACATGAGCGCGCCGTACGATCGGCCGCTGATCGAAGCGGCGCTCGCCGCCGCTCGTCGCCTCGACGCGGTCGCCCACGCCGGGGTCTACGCCGGCTTCACCGGGCCGAGCTTCGAGACCCGCGCCGAGTACCGGATGCTGCGGCGGCTGGGCGCCGACGCGGTCGGCATGTCGACCGTGCCGGAGGTGATCGTCGCCCGCCACGCCGGCATGCGGGTGCTCGGCATCTCGGTGATCACCAACCTCTGCCGCCCCGACTGCCTCGACGCCACCGACCACGAGGAGGTGCTGGAGGCGGCCGACAAGGCGAGCCGGGCGATGATCGACATCGTGCGCGAGGTGCTGCCGGCGGCGGTGGAGCGGTGAACCCCGAGCGCTTCATCGCGGTCAAGCGGGACGGCGGCGAGCACGAGGCGACGGTGATCGCCGACTGGATCGAGGCCTACGTCGACGGCGAGGTCGGCGACGATCAGATGGCGGCGTGGCTGATGGCGGTCTACCTCAACGGCATGAGCGCCGCGGAGACCGCCGCCCTCACCGGCGCCATGGTCGACAGTGGCGGGCGGTTGCTGCGCGGCGATCGCGGCCTCCCCCGCGTCGACAAGCACTCGACCGGCGGCATCGGCGACAAGGTGTCGATCGTGCTGGCGCCGCTGCTCGCCTGCAGCGGTGTCGAAGTGCCGATGATCTCGGGGCGCGGCCTCGGCCCCAGCGGCGGTACCCTCGACAAGCTGGAGGCGATCCCTGGCCTGCGCACCGATCTCGACCTCGCCGAGATCGACCGCGTGCTGGCGGCCGCCGGCTGCGTCATCACCGGCACCACCGCCGACATCGCCCCCGCCGACCGCCGCCTCTACGCGCTGCGCGACCTCACCGCCACCGTCGCGTCGGTGCCGTTGATCACCGGCAGCATCCTGTCGAAGAAGGTCGCCGAGGAGCTGGACGCCCTGGTCTTCGACGTCAAGGTCGGCAGCGGCGCCTTCATGAAGACCGAGGACCGGGCCGGTGAGCTGGCGCGGTCGCTGGTCGACGCCGGTCGCGCCTACGGGGTCGAGACCGCGGCCCTCATCACCGACATGAGCCAGCCGCTGGGGAGGGCGATCGGCAATGCGATCGAGGTCGACGAGGCGGTGGCGACGCTCGAAGGCGACGGTCCCGACGATCTCGTCGCCGTCACGATGGCGCTCGGCGAAGAGCTGCTGGTGGCGACCGGCGTCGCCGGCGATCGCGAGGCGGCGCGCGCCCGGCTGCAGAGCGCGCTCGCCGACGGCTCGGGGCGCGAGCGGCTCGGCCTCATGGTCGCCGCCCAGGGCGGCGATCTCGAAGCGTCGCGGCCGCTCGCCGCTGCGAGCGACGTCACGGCGCCGCGCGACGGTTGGATCACCGCCTTCGACGGCGAGGCGATCGGCTTCGCGATCATCGAGCTCGGCGGCGGCCGCCAGCACCGCGACGACGAGATCGACCCGGCGGTCGGACTCCGTTGCCACGTCCGGATCGGCGATCGGGTGGAGGCGGGGGCGCCGCTGTTCACGCTGCACGGGGATCCCGAGCGCCTGGCGCCCGACGCCGTGGTGGACGCGGTGACGATCGGCGACGCCCCGGTCGAGCCGCCGCCGCTGCTGCGCGGATGACGGCGGCCACCGGTATCATCCTTCGATGCCCGAGCCCGATCTCGATGCGCTGATCGCGGCGGCGCTGGCGGCGCGCGCCAACGCCCACGCCCCCTACTCCCGCTACCGGGTGGGCGCCGCGTTGGAGGCGGCGAGCGGCGAGGTGTTCGCCGGCTGCAACGTCGAGAACGCCTCCTACGGTCTCACCAACTGCGCCGAGCGGGTCGCGGTCGGCGCCGCGGTGGCCGCCGGGCATCGCGACTTCCGGCGGGTGGTGATCGCCACCGACGGCAAGGCGGGGCCGTGCGGCGCGTGCCGGCAGGTGCTCGCCGAGTTCGGAGACCTGGAGATCGTGATCGTCGATCCGGAGGGCGAGGTGCAGCGCCGGCGGCAGCTCGAGGAGCTGCTCCCCGAGCAGTTCCGGCTCGATCCTCCGCTCTAGCGTCGCGACCGGTGCGGCCGCGGGATCAGCTGCCCCAGACCAGCCGGGTCGGGTTCATGCCGCCGCAGCCGCCCTCGGCGAACGGCTTACCGCAGCGACCGGTGTAGCACGAGTTGCCGGGGAAGCCGTCGGGGTTGACGCGCTCGTACCATGCCTCGACCGCGCTGCGCACCGTCTCCGCGTCGGCCCCCTGCTCGGCGATCAGGTGGTGGGAGAGCCCCCACACCGTGCGCGACAGGTTGCACGGGCAGCAGCAGGTGTAGGCGGAGTTGTCGGCGCAGCAGGCGGCGGGCAGCGCTTCGAGCGCCTCGCGCTTGATCGCCTCCTGGGCGGCGGTGAGCTCGATCGTCTCGTAGTAGTCCATGTAGCGCTCGGCGTCGGCCTGCGCGTCGCCGAACTCCGGCTCCTCGGTGGCGCCGGCGAGCACCCAGCCACCGCCGAGACCGGCGGCGACGGCGATGGTCAGAAGGGTGAGCTTGGCGGTTCTGGACATGGCGGGGACTCCCTCGGGGTCGGTGCGGCCGGGCTCTCAGCGGTGGGCCGCGGCGCGCGTCGCCGACAGCATCTCATGATCGAGCATCCGGTCCTCATCGAACAGGAAGCGACCGTAGAAGAATTCCCCCGCCAGCAGGCGGGGGATCCAGATCCGGTCGTCCTCCCACATCTCGTCGAACGGGATGGCGTCGGTCGCGCACCACATCGGCTTCGCCTCGTCGGTCTCCGACGGCTCCCGATCGCAGTCGGAGGCGCGGAAGACGTGGACGTGGATCGAGTAGCCGTCGACGAACTGGAAGAGCAGCTCGCCGGCCGCCTCGAGCCCGTGGGGGGTGGTGACGAGCTCCTCCTCCACCTCGCGGACGGCGCCGTCGCGCGGCGTCTCGCCCTCCTCGAGGCGGCCGCCCGGGCCGTTGATCTTGCCGGCGCCGAGGCCGCGCTTCTTGCGGATCAGCAGCATCTCGCCGTCGCGGACGACGAAGAGCAGGGTCGCGAGGTCGACCGGTCGCCAGTCGTCCCAATCGATGTCGGCGAGCGAGCGCATCGGGGCGACAGTCTATCGACGGCCGCCTGCTATCGTCCCGCGGCGTGCGGCTCTTCGACACCCACTGCCACCTCACCTACGGCGCTCTCGCCGACGATCCCGACGCCGTCTGGGAGCGCGCCCGCGCGGCGGGAGTGGTCGGCGCGGTGGTGGTGGCGATCGACGCCGCGACCGCGCCGCGGGTGCTCGCCTTCGTCGAGCGCCACGACGACCTGTGGGCGGCGGTCGGCATCCACCCCAACGAGGCGGCGGCGGCGGTCGACGGCGACCTCGAGCGGATCGCCGAGCTGTGCGACCACCCCCGGGTGGTGGCGGTCGGGGAGAGCGGTCTCGACTCCTACTGGGACCGGGCGCCGATCGAGCTGCAGGAGACGCTGCTCGATCGCCACGTCGAGCTGGCGCTGGCGCGCGATCTGCCGCTCATCCTCCACATCCGCGACGAGTACCCGCGAGCGGCGCGAAGGCTC
>JBPEXA010000049.1:0-3684 GCA_052032135.1 Thermoanaerobaculia bacterium
AGGCGGACGGGCTACCGGTCTACGACTTCGGCCTCGGCGAGACGCGCGGCGAGCTGGCGCCCCACATCGCCGCCGCCGCCGCCGACGCCTACCGGCGCGGCGACACCCAGTACGGGGATCCGGCCGGCCTCGTCGAGCTCCGACGGCAGGTGCTCGAATGGCTGCAGGTCACCCGCCACCACGACCCCGACGACGTGGTCGTCACCACCGGCGCCAAGCAGAGCCTGTTCAACGTCTTCCTCGCTCTGTGCGACCCCGGCGACGTCTGCCTGCTCGACGCCGCTCCCTGGGTCAGCTACCGGCCGCTGGCGCTCTCGGCGGCCGCGAGCGCGGTGCGGGTGGAGCCGCGCGACCCGGGCCGCCGGCTGAAATCCGGCCCGGCGGACCTCGAGCGGGCGCTCGCCGAGCAGCCCCGCGCTCGCCTCTTCCTCCTCAACTCACCGTGCAATCCGACCGGCCAGCTCTACAGCGCCGAGGAGGTGGCCTCGCTGGTCGCCGTCTGTGCCGAGCACGAGGTCTACTGCGTCCTCGACCGCCTCTACTGGCGACTGACCTTCGACGGGCCGTTCCCCGAACCGCCCCTCGACGACCGGGCGCTGCCATGGCTGATCCAGGTCGACGGTCTGTCCAAGAACTTCCGCCGCACCGGCGGCATCCGCATCGGTTGGACGGTGGCGCCCAAGGACGTGGCGGCGGCGATGGTCAACCTCCAGAGCCACTACACCTCGGGGCCGTCGATCCCCGCCCAGCACGCGGCGCTCGCCGCGTTGCGGGCGCCCTACGATCCCGAGATGCGCGACGCGATCGCCCGCAAGGCGGCGCTGATGGCCGCCGAGGGGGCAGCGCTGCCCGGGGTCGACGTCTGGCCGACCGCCGGCGCCTTCTACTCCTTCTGGGACGTCCGAGACTGCTGCGGCCGGCGGATCGACGGCCGCGAGCTGTCGTCGTCCGCCGACGTCGCCGCCTACCTGCTCGAGGCCGCCGGCGTGCTCACTCTTCCCGGCGAGGCGTTCGAGCAGCCGGGCTATCTGCGGCTGTCGATCACCCTCCCCGACGAGGAGCTGGTCGCCGGCGTGCGGGCTGCCGTGAACGCCTTGAGTCGTCTCGACTGAGATCGGGCGGTCCCGTCTGCTAACCTCGCCCCATAAAGGGGCCAGTTCAGCACTCCCTCGGCGGCGCGAGATCCGACCGAGCGTCGAATGCCGTGTCGTGCGTAGGCGCGTGCGCATAGCTCCACGACATTTGCTACGACCAAGGGGGTCCACACATGCATCGATCCATCCGAACGCTGGCCTGGACGCTGGCGCTCCTGGCGCTGACGGCGGCACCCGTCCTCGCGCTCCAGGATCCGCCGGCCGAGGGCGACGAAGAGGCCGCTGCGGCAGACGACGCCGCGGCGGAGACCACCGACTTCGAAGACGTCATCGTCGTCGTCGGCTCGCGCGCCGAGCCGCGATCGGTCACCGAATCGCCGGTGCCGATCGACGTCATCTCGGGCGAGAACTTCACCGCCGTCGGCAACGAGGCGGACGTCACCGACAATCTCAAGATGCTCGTGCCGTCCTACACCGCCACCCCGGCGACCGGCGACGGCAGCGCCTTCGTGCGCCCGACCTCCCTGCGCGGCACGGCGCCCGACCAGACCCTGGTGCTGGTCAACGGCAAGCGGCGCCACCGCTCGGCACTGGTGCAGTTCTTCGCCCCGGCCGCCGGCAACGGCTCGCACGGCGTCGACGTCGGCATGATCCCGGCGATCGCCATCGAGCGGGTCGAGGTGCTGCGCGACGGCGCCGCCGCCCAGTACGGCTCCGACGCCATCGCCGGCGTCATCAATTTCGAGATGAAGGACGGCTCGGAAGGCGGTGAGGTGCAGCTGCAGTACGGTGAGTTCTTCGAGGGTGAGCAGAGCCTCAAGGCGGCCGCCAACGTCGGCTTCGGCTTCGGCGACACCGGCTTCGTCAACCTCAGCATCGAAGCGGTCGACAACGACGCGCTGTCGCGGGGGATCCAGCGCCCCGACGCCCAGGCGCTGATCGACGCCGGGGTGCCGGGCGTCGGTGCCGACGCGCCGTTCGGCGACACCCCGCTGGTGCAGACCTGGGGTCGGCCGCAGACGGAGGCGACCCGCTTCTTCCTCAACGCCGGCCGCCTGGTCGGCACCGACACCCAGTGGTATCTGCACGGCAACTACGCCGATGCCGCGGGGCGGTACCGCTTCTTCTACCGCAATCCCGAGCACCCGACGATCGCGGCGCTGCGGGAGCTCGGCTTCGAGGGACTGCCGGCGGGCTACACCCCGTTCCTCGACGGCGACCAGACCGACCTGAGCCTGGTCACCGGCTTCACCGGCCTGTTCGACAACGGCACCACTTACGACTTCAGCGTCGGCTTCGGCGAGAACGAGCTCGACTACTTCCTCAACAACACGCTCAATCAGGATCTCGGGCTGGTCAACGGCCAGCCGGCGCAACGAGACTTCGACGTCGGCGCCTACCAGCAAGAGGAGGTGAACCTGAGCGCCGACTTCTCGCGTCCGATGGGCGACAACGTCAACCTCGCGTGGGGCGCCGAGTGGCGGGAGGAGACCTACATCGCCAAGGCGGGAGAACCGGCCTCCTACTTCGGTGCCGGCTCCAACGGCCTCAAGGGGATCTCGCCCCAGGACGCCGGTGAGTTCTCGCGCGACAACATCGGCGTCTACCTCGACGTCGAGCACGACGTCAGCGACGACTTCCTGATGCAGTACGCCGTGCGCTACGAGGACTACTCCGACTTCGGCGACACCATCAACGGCAAGATCGCCACCCGCTACAACGTCAGCCCGACCTTCACGCTGCGCGGCGCGGTGTCGACCGGCTTCCACGCCCCGACGCCCGGTCAGGCCAACGTCCGCACCACCATCACCACCTTCGACGGCCGCACCGGCATGCAGGTCGAGGAGGGGCTGGTGCCGTCGACCAGCCCGCTGGTCGCCCAGGTCGGCGGCAAGGCGCTCACCGAGGAGACCTCGGTCAACTACAGCGCCGGCTTCAGCTCCGACGTCAGCGATCGGACGACGCTCACCCTCGACGCCTACCTGATCGAGGTCGACGATCGCATCTACCGCACCGGCGATATCCCGGTGCCGGGCACCGAGAGCCAGACGATCTCGTTCTACACCAACGCCCTCGACGTCGAGTCGAGCGGCCTCGACCTGGTGCTGACCTCGAGCTTCGAATGGGCCGGCGACGCCACCACGGTGTGGAGTCTCGCCGCCAGCTACAACGAGGTCGATGTCGTCAATCAGACCCCGGTCGCGGGTGTAAACCCGGTCAACGACGGGCTGGTGGAGGACATCGAGAACAACTACCCCAACGAGCGCTTCGTCTTCAACTCCAACACCCGCATCGCCGACGCCTGGAACGTCATGGCCCGCGTCAACTTCTACGGCGAGCACTACGACGAGCGGGGACGGATCGGTGCCGCGGAGGATCCGTCGGCGCTGATCGACTCCATCTTCTACGTCGACCTCGAGCTCGGCTACGAGGTCAACGAGAACGTCGAGCTCGCTCTCGGGGCGACCAACATCTTCGACGAGTACATCGACGAGATCGGGCCGCCGTTCTCCAATCGCCTGAGCGTCGGCCTGCAGTATCCACGCCGCACGGTCGCCAACTACGAGGGCGGCTCGCTCTACCTGCGGAC
>JBPEXA010000490.1:0-2308 GCA_052032135.1 Thermoanaerobaculia bacterium
GGCGTGGACGGTCTACGGTCGTAGCGCCGAGCGGCTCGACCGGCTGCCGGTCGCGGCATGGGCCTACGGCACCGTCGCCGACGCCAGCCCGCTGGCCCGGGCGCGGCTGCGGAGGATCGAAGGGGAGGCGCTCGATCGCGCTCTCGACGAGATCCGCGACGCGCTCGCCGACGGTGACGTCGACGTCGGGCGGCGTCGTCTCGAGCGCTTCCAGACCTGGGCGCCGCGCGACGACGACACGCTCGCCGTGGTCAGCGAGCTCGCCGCGGTGCTCGGCGACAGTCAGCTCGAGCTCGATCTGGTGCGGCGGCTGGTGGCGGCGGGGCGTGACGATCGCCAGCTGCGGGAGCGGCTGGCGACGCTCGAGCTCGAGGTCGGCGACGCCGGGCGCGGTCTGGAGATCCTCGAGGAGATGCAGCGGGAGTGGCCCGACGACGCCGAGATCGCCGGCCGGCTGCAACAGGCGCAGTTCGCCTGGCGGCTGCAGATGCTGCCGGAAGCGGCGAGGAGCCTCGATCGCGCGTCGCCGCTCGATCGCGGGCAGCTCGCCGTGCTCGTCTACTGGGTGTTCCCGAGCGTCCGCTACCAGCGGGCCGCCGAGGCGGTGATCGCCAACGACGTGCTCGATCACGCGCACCGATCGGAGATCGTTCGCGTCGTCAACCTCGGTCTGATGGACATCGATCCCAATCTGCACGCCTTCCGCCCCGGCCGCGAGGCGAAGCGGCTGGACGGCCTGACGGCGATGCTGCGGGTGCTCGAGAAGTCGCGCTCGGGTGAGAGCTGCCTCGACGGCGCGACGCCCGATCGCGAGATGACGGCGGAGTCGATCTGCTCGCTGGCGCATGGCTGCGGTCTCCTCCCGGAGGTCGGCGACTGCCTCCCCGGATCGCCGCTCACCGGACGGGAGGCGATGGAGCTCGCGCGGAGGGCGACCCGGCAGCTGGAGCAGGGCTGAGCGTTGAACATTCCCAACCTCCTGACGCTGTTGAGGATGGGGATGATCCCGCTCTTCATCATCGCGCTGATCAACGGTGAGGCGGGCAAGGCACTCGCCGTCTTCGTGATCGCCGGGCTCACCGACGCGCTCGACGGCTTCGTCGCCCGCATCTTCGAGCAGGCGTCGGCGCTGGGAGCGTGGCTCGATCCGATCGCCGACAAGCTGCTGCTGACCAGCGCCTACATCATGCTCAGCATTCCCAACAGCAACCCCGAGCTGCTGCCGATCCCGATCTGGGTCACCGTGCTGGTGCTGGCGCGCGACTTCCTGATCCTGGTGATCGCGCTCGTCCTGTCGCTGGCGCTCGGCGTCACCTCGTTCCCACCGACGCGGATCAGCAAGGTGAACACGGTGGCGCAGATCGCCGGCGTCATCCTGGTGCTGCTGACCGGGTTGAGCTCCGCGGTCGTGGTGCCCGCCACCGTCTGCATCTACCTGGTCGCCGCGTTGACGCTGCTCTCCGGCTTCGACTACATCTATCGCGCCAACCGGATGGCGGCCGACTCCGGCGAGCAGGAGACGAGCTGAGCGATGCGACGCCCCGATCCCGCCCTGCTGCGCCTGATCGTCTTCATCGGCAGCCTCGCCGCCGTCGTCACCCTGCTGATCGTCTTCCGCGGCATCTTCCAGCCGTTGTTGCTCGGCCTGCTGATCGCCTACCTCTTCGATCCGATGGTGAAGTGGTTCGAGCGCCGGGGGCGCTCGCGGGTGACCGGGGTGGTGGTGCTCGTCGTCACCCTCCTGCTCGCCCTCACCCTGATCCTGGTCTTCCTGGTCCCGGCCCTCGGCCACCAGCTCGACCGCCTCGCCGACAAGCTCCCCGAGTACCAGCAGCGCCTGCGGGCGCAGGTCGAGCCGCTGTTCGAGCGGCTGCAGGCCCGCTATCCGGAGGAGATCGACGAGATCCAGCAGCGGGCGGTCGAAGGGCTGCGCCAGAACCTGCCGAAGGTGGCGGGCTCCGTCGGCCGCTGGCTGTCGGGGCTGTTCGGCAACGTCTTCGACTTCTTCATCTTCCTGCTCAACCTGGTCTTCGTGCCGGTGTTCGCCTTCTACCTGCTGGTCGACTGGCCGAAGGTGAAGGAGGGGATGGTGGGACTGATCCCGATCCCGTACCGCGACGTCACCCTCGCGCGGGTGCGGGAGGTCGACCTCGCGGTCGCCAGCTTCCTGCGCGGGCAGCTGACGATCGCCCTGGTGCTGGGGGCGATCAACGCCACCGGGCTGCTCCTGTTGCAGGTGCCGTTCGGGCTGGCGCTCGGCCTGCTCGCCGGCCTCGCCAACATGATCCCCTACATGGCGCTGGTCGTC
>JBPEXA010000491.1:0-3905 GCA_052032135.1 Thermoanaerobaculia bacterium
CGGTCCGACGGCGATCGCGGCCACTTCGGGGGCGTCGGCATCGTAGAGGGTGCGGGCCGTGCCATCGCGATCGACTTCGATGACGAGCCCTTCGCCGGCGGTGCCGACGAGCACGCGATCACCGACCACGGCGAGGCTGCGCAGGTGCGGCTCGTCACTCTCCAGCAGAGTCCGCGACGAGCCGTCGGCCGCTACCGCATAGAGCGCCGCGCCGTCGCCGGTCGCCACCAGCAGCTCGCCCCACGGGGCTCTCGCGAGCCCCCAGATGTAGGTCTCGTCGGGGTCGAACACCTCTTCGGCGACCCCGCCGCGAAGTGCGTACACGCGACCGTCGGGGGACGAGCCGGCCCACACGGTGCCGTCGCCGTCGACCGTGATCGCGAACACCTCCGGCTCGGGCGCGGTGAAGATCACCTCGCGGCCGCCGTCGTCGTCCACCCGCACCACGTGGCCGCCGTTGCCGGTCGCCAGGATCCAACCGCTGCCGGAGCGGACGGCGTCGAAGACGAACGGCTCCTCCACCTCCGCCAGTCGCTCGAAGTGCGGCGACCGCCGCAGCGAGCCGTCCGCCGAGATCGCCAGCCCGTCGAGCTCGCCGTCGGCGAAATCGGCCCGGCTCTCCTGCCGGAAGATGCGAACCTCCGTCGCCGACGTCATCTGAGCGCCGACCGCCGCCCACGAGCTCCAGGCGATGAGCGACCGTCCGACGATCGACCGCCACCTCGCGGCTCTCCGCACGCCCGCGCTCACGGCCGCCGCACCTCGAGATCGACCCGCACCACCCCCTGCAGCGGGACGTCGAGGGACCGGTCCCAGCGGCGCCGGACGGCGGTCGTCAGCGGCTGCGCGTCGGCGGTCCCGCTCGCCTGCCAGAGGTCGCGGATGCTGCCGGGCAGCCCGGGCATCGCTTCGCCACCCACCGCGAGTCCGGGGCGCGCCTCGATCCCCAGCACGCTGAGATCGCTGCGGCTGCGCAGCCCGCCGAGAAACTCGAGCGCCTGCTCGATGCGCCGCGGAGCGAACTTCTCGAGATCGATGCGCACGGCGTCGATCGTCGTGCCGTCGCCGATCAGCAGGACGTAGCGCCCGTCGTCGACGTCGCGCGGGAGGTCGATCGTCACGCTCTCGCGGTAGCGTTCCCCGCGGCGCGGTTCGAGGTCGACGCGCACCTCCAGCGTCTCGCCGGGGGCGACGATCCGTCGGGCCGGGTGGGCGGCGACGACCCGCGTCAGTCGCGGCTCCGGCGTCAGCGCGAGGCGGACGTCGAGGCGCTCGACCTCGAGCTCGGCGAGCGGATTGTTGAGCACGAAACCGACGATCGCCAGCAGGTGGACGGCGGCGTCGAGGCCCGCCGTCGGACCGTCGAAGCTCTGGCGCAGCGGCAGCGGCCGGCGACCGGCGAGCTGCACGGTCGCCTCGAGATCGACGCTCCGCTCCCCACCCGCCCCCTCCACCGTGTCGATGGCGCCGAGCACCGCCGTCGCGGCGAGGGCACCGGTGAGGACCGGGACCGGAGCGAGCCGCATGTCGAAGCGCTCCTCGGTCGCCGCCCCCACAACCTCGACGGTGAGCGGGATCATCGGGCTCGCCAGCCCGATCCGTCCGCGGATGCCCGCCGGGCGATCGCGGTCGAAGCTGCCGACGATCTCTCCCAGGTTGCCGATCTTGAACGAGTTGATCTGGCTGGGGACGACGGTGACGATCTCCGCCTCCGCCATCGGCACTCGCAGGTCGCCGAGACCGAGGAAGGCGTGGCCGAAGGCGAGCACGGCGTCGCCGTCCCTGTCGGTCACCGTGCCGGTCGCCGCCAGCCGGAGATCACCGTCGATCAACACCGCGGCGACGGCGTCCCCCGGCGCGAGATCGGCGGTTCCCGCCGTCCCGGGCAGCGACGTTGCCGCACGGCGTCCGGCCGGGATCGTGGTGCCGACGGACCGCTCGAGCCACTGCCGGGAGCGGCCGTCGAAGCCGGAAACGCTCCACAGCAGACCGTTCCCGGCGTCGCCGGGACCGGCCAGCAGATCGAGCTGCTCGCCGAGGAGACGCTCGTCCGGCCGCGCCGCCACCAGGTCCGCCGCCGCCACCGCCACGCCCCTCGCGGGCGGCAGGGCGGCCCCCTCGTGCATCCGCCGCATGCTCTCGATCGGCGTGATGCCGGCGATCGGCTCCTTGGCGAACGACCAGCTGAAAGCGACCGCCCCCAGCAGTCGATCGCCGACGTACACCGGACTGCCGCTCATGCCGGCGACGACGCCGCTCTCCTCCAGCCCCTGCCCCGCCAGGCGACCGAGGATGTAGCTCTCGTCGGCGCGCACCTGCCGCCAGACACCGAGCACCTCGACGTCGAACGGCTCCGGGTCGCTGCCCGAGAACACCGACCAGCCGCGGCCCTGCTGTCCGCTGGCGACCTCCTCGAGCGGCATCGGCTCGACGGGCGCCGCCGCCGGCTGAGCCGCCGCGCGGGACACCATGCCGGCCGCCGCGACGCCGACCAGCGCCAGCGCGCTGCACAGTTTTCGTTGCATTGCGGACGAGGCGTTCATGTCTCTACCCAATCGCTCGAGATCCTCAGAGATTTCCGCAGCGGCTGTGGAAATCACGAGCGCGAGGATAGCTCATGGTGGGTCGAACGAACCGGCGACCGGGTAGCGACCCTCGCGCACCACGATCGGCGTTCCGGCGTCGAGGGCGACCATCGTCGACGGAGCTCCACCCGGCAGGTCGCCGTCGTCGATCAGCAGGGCGTCGCGACCGGCGAGCCACTCCTCGAGCTCCCGGACCGACGTGATCGGCGCCCCCCCGGCTCGATTGGCGCTCGTCGCGGTGACCGCGGTGCCGAGCCGGCAGAGCAGCTCGCGCAGCCGCTCGTGAGCGGGGATCCGCACCGCCAGCGTCGGTCGGCCGCGCGAGGCGGCGATCGGCGCCGCCAGCGGCGCGATCAGGGTCAACGGCGCCGGCCAGTGCCTCCGGATCGCCTCCGACGCGGCGTCGAGCCGGACGCCGAGCGCCCGCAGCTGTTCGATCCGCCCCGCCACCACCGGCAGCGGCTTGTCGTCCGTCCTCCCCTTGAGCTCGAAGATGGCGTCGACCGCATCCGCGTCGTCGGGCAGCACCGCCAGCCCGTAGCTCGATTCGGTGGGGATGGCGACGATGCGGCCGGCGGCCAGGGCGTCGGCGACGATCGCCTCCGGATCGCCCCAGTGCCAGCGCTCGACACCGGCGGGGCGGGAGGGTGCGTCGCGGCCGGGCGTGCTCACCGCCGGAGCTTAGCGGCTCGCGGCGACCGCGTCAGCGGATCTCGATCCGGTAGCGCTCGACCACCGTGCCGTCGTCCGACGACAGCTCGATGGCGTAGACCCCCGGCTCGATACCGGGCGTCGGCAGCGAGACGGTGAAGGTTCCGAGCTCGTCGCGGACCGGCTGCTCACTGGAGGTCCACACGGTATCGCCGTCCTCGTCGATCAACCGCATGCCCGAGATGGCGGCGTCGGGCCCAACACCCGAGTTGAGGATCAGGGCGAGCGGGCCGTCCCCGCGCTCGACCACCACCAGGCGATCGGCCTGCGGCTCTCCCCGCAACACCATGTCCCCGGGATAGAGGTCGATCACCGACACGTTGGCCCGCGGCCGCGACATGCGGGCGATCCGCCCCTCGAGCTGCTCGATCTCGGCGTCCTGCCGCTCGATCTCCTCGACCAGGTCCGACTTGCCGGCCGCCAGCTGGCGGTTCTCCGACTCGAGCTGCTCGAGCCGCTGCGCGACGGCGGGGTCGGCAGCGGCGTCCGCTGCGGGCGGGCGCGGCTCGGACTCACGGTCGAGCGCCTGCCGGAGCTCGTCCTCGACGGCCGCCAACCTTCCTTCTCTCTGCTCCAGCTGCTGCCACTGCCAGGTCGCCAAGCCGACCG
>JBPEXA010000492.1:0-3122 GCA_052032135.1 Thermoanaerobaculia bacterium
CGAGGCGAGGGCGCTCGCCACCGAGGAGGAGCACGATCTCGTGCTGCCGGCGCTGACGCTGCTGGCGGAGCGCGCCGAATTCGTGCTGCGCCGCCGGGCGGCACGCGCGCTGGTCGCCGTCGGCCGCCCGGCGCCGCCGACCGGTCCGGCGCAGACCGCCCGCCGGTTGCCGGCCTATCGAGCGCTGGTCGTTCAGTCGTGGCGGCCGCGGGCGGTCCGCATCCGCACCGCCGTCGGCGACGTCGATCTGCGGCTGGAGTGCCCGATCGCCCCGCTGACGTGTGTCAACTTCCTGCAGCTGGCGACGCAGGGGTTCTACGACGGCATCGCCTTCCACCGCGTCGTCCACGACTTCGTCGTCCAGGGTGGCGATCCTCGCGGTGACGGCTACGGCGGCCCCGGCTACATGATCCGCGACGAGATCAACCGTCTCCGCTATCGCCGCGGCACCGTCGGCATGGCGCTCGCCGGCCCCGACACCGGCGGCAGCCAGTTCTTCATCGCGCTCGCCCCCCAGCCTCACCTCGACGGCGCCTATACCGTCTTCGGCCAGGTGATCGCCGGCGACTCGGTGCTCGATCGCATCGTCCAGGGCGAGCGCATGCTGTCGGTCCAGGAGATCCCGCTGCGGCCGGCGGGGCGGGACGCGCCGACGGGAGGCGGCGGAGGATGAGGGAGAGCCTCGGCTTCGCGCTCCAGTTCGTCGCCCTGGTGGTGGTCGGGACGGCGTTGCTCGTCGGGCTGCTCTACGACGCCCTGCGGGCGGAGATCCTGCTGCTGGCGGTCGGGGGGGCGACCTTCCTGCTGGGACGGGAGCTGCAGCGGTCCAAGTAGGCCATCCGGTTTTTTGGATCGAGGTGCAACCTTGATCCGGAGCGGGGCGTAGGAACTCATGGCGACCGAGAGCTCGACTCCGACCGACGCCGAGTTGGTGGCGGAGGCTCTCAAGGGCCGCCAGGAGAGTTTCGGTGATCTCGTCGCGCGCTATCAGGGACCGTTGGTCAACTACCTCTACCGCATGCTGCGCTTCTCCGACGAAGCGCACGACGTCGCGCAGGAGGTGTTCATCAAGGTGTACGGCGCCCTCGATCGGTACGATCCGACCTACAAGTTCTCGACCTGGCTGTTCCGGATCGCGCAGAACGCGGCGATCGACCGCATCCGCCGCCGACGGCTCCAGCTGGTCTCGATGGATCGGCCGACCGACGACGACGACGGCGGCGCCTGGGAGTTTCCGAGCGACGAGGGGGACCCGTACCGCCACTCGCGCAATACCGAGCGGGCCGACGCCATCCAGCAGGCGATCGACGCCCTCCCCTGGGAGTACCGGGAGCTGATCGTCATGCGCCACTACGGTGAGCTGTCCTACGAAGAGATCGCCCGCGCCAAGGAGATGCCCCTCGGCACGGTGAAGAACAAGCTGTTCCGCGGCCGGCGGATGCTGAAGGAGTCGCTGGCCGACTACCTGGCCGATTGACACCATGACGACGCGCAAGGACGACATGGGCACCGTTCGCGAGTGGCTCTACCTCGAGACCGACGGCGAGCTGACGCCGGCGCAGGTCGCCGAGGTCGAAGCGTTGGCGGCGACGTCGGAGGCGGCGGCGACCGACCGCCGCCAGCTGGTCCGGCTCGACGCCCTCCTGCGGGACTCTCGGATCGAGGTCGACGACGGTTTTCGGGACGGGGTGCTCGAGGCGCTCCCCCCCGCCGGCTGGAGCGCGCGCCACCCGAGCAGCTGGTGGTTCGCCGCGGTGGCGCTGCTGCTGCTCGGCGGGAGCGCCGCGCTGCTGACCGGGCTCGGCGCCGCCCGCCTCGATCCCGAGCTGCCGTTCGCCTCGGCGATCGCCGCGGTGCTCGATCTCGGAGCGTCGGCACTCGCTGCCGGCGCCGGCCTGCTCGGCGCCTCGTGGAAGGGGATCGGGATGGCCGTCGGCGCCTGGCTCGGCGGCTCGGTGCCGAACGTGGTCGCTTTCGTGATCGTGGTCGCCGGGCTGCAGTGGCTGTTCTGGGGCAGTCTCTGGCGCCGGCTCCGCGAGCCGCAGTCGACGGCGGGCGAGCGGCGCGACCGGCGTCACCGCCTCCGGTAAGCTCGCCCCATGAGACGCCCCCTGCTCGCGCTGCTGGTGGCGTGCTCAGCACCGGCCTCGGCGGCGACCGCCCTGCGGGTCGCGGAAGGGAGCGTCGCCCGCAGCGAGGTGGTCGCGCTGGGGCGGGATCTGGTGGTCGCGGGGGAGGTGCGCAGCGACGCCGCGGTGATCGACGGCGACGCCGAGGTCCGCGGTGCGGTCGACGGCGACCTCATCGTGCTCGGCGGCAATGTCCGTCTCTACGACGGGGCGACGATCGGCGGCGACGTCTTCGCCCTCGGCGGCTCGATCGACACCGAGGGGACGGCGACCATCGGCGGGCGCAGCGCCGCCTATCCTTCGATCGGCGCCGCCTGGTTGACCCTGCTCGAAGGACCGAGCCTCGGTGTCTCCGCCCTCTCCCGCATCGTATTGGCGGCCAAGCTCGCCTTGCTGACGGCGTGGCTAGCCCTCACCGTCCTCCTGATGGCGGTCAGCGGGCGGGCGGTGCTCGCGACCTCCGAAGGTGTCTTCCGCGACGCCCTGCGCAACTTCGTCACCGGCCTCACCTGCCTCGTCGCCCTCTTCCTCGGCGCCCTGTTGGTCGTGCAGCTCTTACCCGGCGTCGCGGGGGCACCGCTGGTCGCGCTGATCGTGCTCGCCGCCACGGTGTTGAAGCTGTGGGGGCTGGTGGCGGTCTTCCACGCCGTCGGACGGGTGCTCGGAGCGGTGGCGCTCTCCCGTCAGCTGCAGCCGCTCAACGCGGCGACGCTCGGTCTGCTCGCCCTCGGCGCCGCGAAGCTGGTGCCGTGGGTGGGGACGGTCGTCTGGTGGACGGCGACCCTGATCGGCATCGGCGTGGCGCTGACCACCAAGTTCGGGCGCCGGGAGTCGTGGCTGACGGCCACGGCGCCGGCCCCTTCGCCGATCGCCTGAGCTCAGAGGTCGCCGGTCGCCGGGTGGGCCGATCCGCGCTCGGCGGCGGAGGCCCTCAACCCGGCGCCGGCGACCGCCGGTCGACGGCCGCGGACGGCCGGCGTCGGTTCGAGCGCG
>JBPEXA010000493.1:0-1662 GCA_052032135.1 Thermoanaerobaculia bacterium
GTCTCCGAGGAGGAGAGGGCGGCCCGCATCGCCCGCGCGCGCGCCCGCCTCGACGGAGAGAACCGCCGCTGGCGCGCGCTCGGTCCCTGGCCGCTGCACACCGACGTCGCCGACGATGAGCTGCTCGCCTACCTCGACGCGATCGCCGACCGGCTGCCGGGAGCCTACGAACGGCGTTTCGGTCTCGCTCCCGACGTCGACGACCTCCCCGTCGTCGTGCTCTTCGCGCGCGAGCGCAACTATCGCGAGTTCGCGGCGGTCAGCGCGGAGGTGGCCGGCCTCGAGGCCGACGGGCACGCCAGCCACTCGCTGGCGGCGTTCTTCGTCGGCCGCAGCCCGCGCGGCGAGCTGGCAGCCGTCATGGTGCACGAGCTCACCCACCTTTTGAACCGCTCGCTCTATCCGGTGCAGCCGCACACCTGGCTCGAGGAGGGCCTCGCCAACGACCTGGGCCTGGCGAGGATCGACGACGAGGGCAACATCGAAGCCGGAAGCCTCGGTGGCACGACGGTGCTCTCCACTCGCCGCACCAGCAACAACGCGGTGTCGATGGTCGGCTCGACCAGCGGCGGTCGGGTCGTCTGGATGCAGCTGCTGCAGGACTGGAAGGTGCGCCGCTCCCGACTGGCGCCGCTGCCGGAGCTGCTGGAGCTGCCGTGGGCCGATTTCGTCCGGCGGGAGCGCCGCTCCGCCAACTACGCGCTGTCGACCTTCTTCGTCCGCTTCCTCCTCGACGCCGGGCCCGAGGGGAGCGCCGACGCCTTCCGCGCCTTCCTCCGCGAGGTCGCCGACGGCGGCGCCTCCGACGGCGAGGCGCTCAGCGCGGCGCTCGGGATGTCGATCGACGACCTCGCGGAGCTGTACGGCCAGTGGCTCACCGTGCAGGTGGCGCGGTTCCGCTGACCACAGCCGGCAGCCCCGGCGGCGGCTATAATCCCGCCCGGATGGGGGAGTACGTAGCGCGCCGCGGATCGGCCCGGTTACCGATCCGTGCGCCGGTGACCGTCAAGTACCCGGGCGTCGACGAGGTCTACGACGAGACCATCGCCAACATCGGCATGGCGGGCATGTTCGTGTGCGCCGACAGCCCGATGCCCCCGGGCACGCTGATGCACTTCGAGCTGCGCCCGGCCGAGAACTGGCGCACCCTGAGGGGGCGCGGCAGAGTCGTCTGGTCCCGCCAGCACGCGAGCAAGGGGCAGCCGACCGGCATGGGCGTGCGATTCGTGGAGCTGGAGGATCTCGCGCGGCGCGGCGTCCGCTGGATGATCGAGACCTACCAAGAGGACGAGGCGCGGCCGTTCGAGACCTGGCGGGTGCCCGAGCGCTTCGCCCGCAGCGGTGCCGGACGGCCCGCGGCCGACGTGCTGTCGACCCAGGAGATCCCGCCCCTCGAGGGCGGCGACCGCAGGCGGACGACCCCCTGGCTGGCGGTCGCCGCCGGCATCGTCGCCCTGGCGATGGTCGGCTGGCTCGCCTTCGACAGCGGTGGTCGCTCGGCGCCCCGGACCGCCACCCCGGCGGCCGATGCGACCGCCACCGATGCGACCGCCACCGACGCCGCGTCCGATGAGCCGGCGGAGGTCCTCCCCGCCGATGGCGCGACCGCCGCCGAACGACAAGAGGCCCGCGGTGGCGAAGCTCCGCCGGCGCCCACGGTCG
>JBPEXA010000494.1:0-1568 GCA_052032135.1 Thermoanaerobaculia bacterium
CACCGCCTCCCAGACGGTGAGCCCGACGATGGCGAGGACGCCGGCGATGCCGATCCAGACGCTCGCCTCCTTGAATCGGGTGTGCCGCCGGATGGCGGCGTCGATGAAGGGCCAGACGAACATGACGCCGACCACCAGCCCCATGCTGAGCACCGCGGCGGTGCCGGAGAACAGCTTCAGCCAGCGGAAGGCGACATAGAAGAACCACTCCGGCTTGATCACCTCGGGCGTCGTCAGCGGATCGGCGGGCGGGCCCATGATCGCCGGGAAGATGGTCGCCAGCGCGCTGAGCACCACCATCAGCACCAGCCCGATGATCAGCTCGGTGTAGAGATGATCGGGGAAGAAGCTGAAGCTCCCCTCGTCCTTCTCCTGCTCGTCCTCGAAGCGGAGCTCGCTCACCCCCTGCAGGCGGATGATGGCGATGTGGACGGCGACCAGCGCGATGATGACCGCCGGCAGCACCGCGGCGTGGAGGACGTAGAAGCGCGACAGCGTGCGGTCGTTGTAGGCCTCGCCGCCGAGCATCATCTGCTGCAACCAACCGCCGATGAGCGGGATCGAGTCGGTGATGTTGGCGCCGACCGTCGCCCCCCAGTAGGAGAGCTGCTCGTAGACCAGCGAGTAGCCGGTGAAGCCGGTGCCGAGGGTGGCGAGCAGCAGCAGCATGCCGACCATCCAGTTGATCTCGCGCGGCTTGCGATAGGCGCCGGTGAAGTAGACGCGCATCTGGTGAAGGACGACGGCGGCGATCATCAGCGTCGCCGCCCACTTGTGGAGGCTCCGCAGGTACCAGCCGAACGCCGCTTCCTCGGTGATGTAGCGCACCGACTCCCACGCCGTATCCGGGCTCGCCGAGTAGTAGAAGGCGAGCAGGATGCCGGTGACGATCTGAACGACGAACAGGTAGGCGGGGGTGCCGCCGAGGGCGAACCACCACCGCTTCATGTGGTTGGGGACCGGCTCGTTGGTGAGCTCGCGCAGATCGGCGCCGGAGACCGGCAGGCGCTCCTTGAGCCAGGCGGCGACGCTCATGCGACGTCGTCCCCGTCGCGGACCTCGACCTCGATGAAGAGCAGGTCGTCCTCGACCTTGAGCGCGTAGCGCGGCAGCACCTGCCCGGCGTCGGCGGGCGGGCCGCCGGTGGCGACCCCGGTAGCGTCGAACGTGCCGTTGTGACAGGGGCAGAAGTAGCGCTCCTCGGCGACCTGCCAGTGCACCTGGCAGCCGAGGTGAGGGCAGACGCTCGACAGTGCCGTGAAGTCGCCGGCGTCGCCGGCCGACCCCTGACGGGTGACGTTGACGGTGCCGCCGGTCGGCGTGCGGTAGAGGAGCGAGTCGCCGACCCGCATGCGGGCGACCTCGGTGACGAAGGTCCAGGCGCGCGACGCCGGACGAGCGGGGTAGAGGTAGCGGGTCGCCACCAGGCCGAGGCCGCCGTAGCCGGCGGCGAGGCCGGCGACCATCGCCATCGTCGAGGCGCCGCCGAGGAAGCGCCGGCGGTCGACGGCGGCGCCGACAGCCGCAAGGTGATGGTGTGGACCACCTGGCGGTGGGATCGCGAATGG
>JBPEXA010000495.1:0-2225 GCA_052032135.1 Thermoanaerobaculia bacterium
TCCGAACGAGCGCCGGAAATGACCTCCACAGCGCGGGCACCGCGTCGTGGCAGAGCGATCATGTCGCCTCCCTCGACTTCCCTGCGGCCGTGCACGATGATCGACAACCGGGCTCCGCTCGACTCCGCTTGTGCCAGCGGCAGCGCGTCGCGGGGATGGAGCGCCAGGATCACCGTGGACATGCCACCCGACATCGTGACGCGATTGACGATCGGCGGTGCCAGTAGCGCCGCCAACCCGCTCGGCTGCTCTTGCTGGGTGGCGTTACCGGCCAGCAGGCTGGGGTCGATCCAAGCGACGAAGTAGGCGTCGCTGGCCACCACGCGGGTGCGAGCGTCTCCGCGCCCGGCACTGGCGAGGATCTCGAAACGGTCGCCGAAGTTGAGCTCACTCATGATGACGTCCTGCACATCGACGTCGACGATGCTCAACACCCTCCCGGGCGGCAGCAGCTCGGCGAGAGAAACCTCCGGCCGCGGCGGCGGCGCCGCGAAATCGTCGGAGCGGAACGTCTCCCCCTCCGCCTTGTCCCGACGCAGCTGGCGCCCTTCGATCTGTTCCACCTCGAGAGCGGTGTCGTCGGCGTCGTCGCCGCGCACCACGACCTGCTCGAGGTCATTGGACGCCACCAGGGTCCCCTGGCCGAGATCGCCCGCCGCGACCCACACCATCCGCTTGGGCCCTCGCAGGCGGTCGACCTGACGGAACACCAGCCAACCGGCGAGCAGCACCGCGACCGCCAGCAGGGCCACTTTCCACCAGGGGCGGGCACCGTTGCCGTTGCCGTTGCCGTTCTTGTGGACTCTCAATGCCATGATGCCACCTCTCGAGGACGCTGCAGCGACTCGACTCCACGCACCCGATCACCAGCGACCGCGGACCGGACGTCGGTAACCGGCCACGGCCATGGACTCACGCGACGCCGGGCGATCGGGCGTCGCCAGGCGACGCCCGATGCCAGGCCGCGTGGGAACCGACGATTACGGGAGGTTGTAGGTCTGGTTGCCGGCGCCCTCTGCGATCGGATCGGTCACGCCGGCGCACACCGTCACGCAACGAGCGTTCGGGCCCGATTGAGCGTCGCCGTCGTCGCAGGTGTCCGGCAGGTCGAAGTAGCTGCTGCCGTTGGTCGCCGCATGGTGGCCGGCGATCCCGTCGTAGCTGTAGCCCTGGTTGACCGACGCGATCGCGGCGCCGACGTCGGCGAGCTCGGTGACCACCGCGACGCGCACGGCGCCGAGCCCGACGATCATGCCGAGCACCAGGATGGTCGCGATCAGCATCAGCTCGGCGCTGACGATGAACCCCTTCTGGCGATTCTGACGATTCTTCATGTTGCCTCTCCTTCGAATTGTGCCACCCGCGGCCCCACGCAGCGGTCCCGGCGAATAGCGGTTGGTCGTGCCATTCCACAGGCGGTTCCAACTTCCCCTACCCAGGCCCTCCAGGGAAGCGGACGCACTGCCCCGGCGGGGTACCCGTCGGCCGCTGGCGTTGGCGTCTCATCCTTGGTTGAAGCCTGAGCTGTGGAGAAGGTAACAGCCGGGGGAGCGATTTGCAACCGTCTCCCGTGCCCGCCGCCGGCGCCCATCAGCCGCCGGCGTCCGGCTCGACCGAGGCCCCTATCGGAGGAGCGGAGACGGCGTCCGCGGCGGCCGCGGGAGGGGCCAGCAGCGCCGCCGCCTGGCGACCTCGCCAGAGGGCGAGAGCGCGCACCGCGTGGGAGAGAAACGACGCCTTCGCTTCGATCTGACTCTCGTCGAGGCGGTCGATCACCCCCACCACCCAGCCGGCCGCGGCGGTGATCACCGTTCGCTCGGGGAGCAGCTCGGGCGGCGCCAGCGCCCACCATTCGAGGGCGTGGCCGGTGACGATGATGCGGTCGTCGAGGCGCTGGTCGGGGTCGGCGGCGAGCTCGCCCGCCCCCGGCCAGTCGGCCTCCCACGAGCCGTCGGCCTGCTGGCTGGCGACCAGCAGATCGGTCGCGCGGCGGAGGAAGCGGACGACCTCGGCGCGGACCGGCGGCGACAGCAGCCGCGGTGCCGGCGGATCCCGGTCGCCGTCGACGCGCAGCAGCACGGTGAGGGCGTGGAGGCGGTGGTGGCCCGAGCAGACGCCGCGCGGCAGCGCCTCGCGCATCAGCCGTTCTGCGAGGCGATCGAAGGTGATGGCCTGGCCGTCGGCGGCGACGAAGCCGGTCGCCGGGGGGAGGAAAAGGGCGTAGG
>JBPEXA010000496.1:0-1972 GCA_052032135.1 Thermoanaerobaculia bacterium
CGACAGCAGCGCCGCGTCGGTCAGCTCGCCGAGGAAGAGATCGAGGCTGTCGGTCCAGCCGTCGGGCACCTCCAGCCGCTCGGCGAGCAGCGACACCTGCGGCAGGCCCGCCTCCTCGAGCGCCGCGGCGAGGTCGTCGAGCCGGCGGCGGCGCGCCTCGACCAGCCGCGCGATCACTTCGCGGCGCTGCTCGACGCCGACCAGCCGCTCCTTGAGCTCGGCCCGCCGGGCGTCGTCGCGACCGGTGCGCAGCTCGAGGTCGGCGGCGAGATTGCGGGCGTCGTCGACCGCCGCCACCGCCGACTGGCGCTCCTCGCCGAGCGCCGTCAACCGCTCGCGGGTGTCGGCGATGGTGGCGTCGAGCGCCTTGCTCTGCTCCTCGTTGGCGTCGAGCGCGGTCCGCAGGTGCTGGCCGCGCAGCTCGCACTTCTCGCGCTCGACCTGTTCACGGTGGAGGCGGTTGCGCAGGTCGCCGACGGCGTTGATCGAGGCGAGCAGCGAGCCGCGCGTCTCCTCCAGCCGGCTCTGCGCCTCGACCGCCAGCGACTCGAGGTCGGAGAGCCGTCCCTCGTCGTCGGTCAGCGCCTCGGCGGCGGTGCCGAGCTCGCCCAGCAGCTGCTGCTCGACGCTGCCGAGGCCGTCGAGCTCGACGGCGAGCACCTTGCGTCGCTCGGCCTCGGCGCGGTGCCCCTTGTCGCCTGCGGCGAGCCGCTCCTCGAGCTCGGCGAGCCGCTGGCGCGCCCCCTTGACGAACTCCTGCTTGCCCTCGATGCGGGCGGCGAGGTCGGTGTCCTCGCGGTGGCGCTCGGCGAGCACGCGCGTCGACTGCGCTTCGCTCTCGCGCCCCTCGGTGAGCTCCGCCTCGAGCCGCGCGATGTCGGCGGTCAGCTTCGCCTCGCGGTCGACGCGCTCGGCGATCGCCTCGCGCACCCCCGACAGCCGGGCGTGGAGCACCGCCCAGCGGCCGAGCAGCACCTGGCGCAGGATCTCGTTGCGGCGCTCCTGCGCCTCGCGGTAGCGGCGGGCGGCGTTGGCCTGGCGCTTGAGGGAGCGCATCGAGCGCTGCACCTCGCTCAGGATGTCGTCGAGCCGCGCGAGGTTGGCGCGCGACTCCTCGAGCTTGACCTCGGCGATGCGGCGACGGTCCTTGTAGCGGGTGATGCCGGCCGCCTCTTCGAGCAGCTTGCGGCGCTCCTGCGGCTTGGTCGACAGGATCATGCCGATCTGCCCCTGCTCGATCATCGAGTAGCCTCGCAGCCCGAGCCCGGTGTCCATCACCAGGCTGCGGACGTCCTTGAGGCGCACGGTCTTGCCGTTGATCGAGTAGCGGCTCTCGCCGCTGCGGAACACCCGGCGGCCGATGGTCAGCCGGCCGTCGTCGGCCGCCTCGAAGCTCGGATCGGTCGACATCTCGATCTCGACCTCGGCGAGGCCGAGCCGCTTGCGCGCCCGCGAGCCGGCGAAAATGACGTCCTCCATGGTGCCGCCGCGCAGGCTCTTGGCGCTGCGCTCGCCGAGCCCCCAGATGACGGCGTCGGCGATGTTGCTCTTCCCGCAGCCGTTGGGGCCGACGATGGCGGTCATGCCACCGACGAAGTCGACGGTGGTGTCGTCGGGGAACGACTTGAACCCCGCGAGTCGAATGCGCTCGATCCGCAGCATGCGGGCGCAGGATAGCAGGATCTAGTGGCGTCGCAAACGACGGGCACAAGATGTTGTGGGGAGGGGAGTTACGCCGCCGTTGCGCGGATGGATTGACAGCGCCCGGGCGCCTGACTAGGATGCCGCGGGCTCTTCCCCCGCGGTTCCCCCCGCAGTTCCCCTCGGGGCCCCAGGCGGACCAGACCTTGAGCGAACAGCGCACCATCCTCGACGCCGAGCAGATGGGGCGCGTGGTGCGGCGGATGGCGGGCGAGATCGTCGAGCGCCGCGGCGGCACCTCCGACCTCATGCTGGTCGGCATCCAGACCCG
>JBPEXA010000497.1:0-4120 GCA_052032135.1 Thermoanaerobaculia bacterium
GGATCCGCCAGCAGTTCGCCAGGCGCTTCGGTCACGTGTCGGTCGAGCGCGCGCTCTCCGGGCCGGGGCTGGTCAACATCGTCACCGCGATCCGCGCGCTCGACGGCGTCGACGACGCGACGGAGCTGACGCCGCGGATGGTGATCGACGGCGCCAAGGAGGGCGCCGCCGACTGCCGCGAGGCGATCGCCCTCTTCTCCGGTTGGCTCGGCGCCTTCGCCGGCGACCTCGCGCTCACGTTCAACGCCAGAGGCGGTATGTTCCTGGGAGGAGGTCTGCTGCCACGGATGGAAGGCCTGTTCGACGCCGAGCTGTTCCGCCGACGCTTCGTCGACAAGGGACGCCTGCGCGGCGCCCTGGAGAGCATCCCGGTCGATCTGCTCACCGGCAGCGTACCGGCGCTGACCGGGGTCGCCGCCTGGATGGTGCAGGGACGATGACGGCCGGACGTTCGCTCGCCCTCGCCGCCGCGGCGACCGTCCTCTCGCTGTCGCTGGCCGGCGGGCCGGTCGGCGGGCAGGCGAGCTCGACGACGTTCGGCGACCGCGTCGACGTCGACCTGGTGACCGTCGACGTCTGGGTCACCGATGCCGCCGGCCGGCCGGTCACCGGCCTCACCGCCGACGACTTCGAGGTGCGCCACGACGGCGTGCCGGTGACGCTCTCCCACTTCACCGAGATCCGCGACGCCGTCGCCCTCCCCGCGGCCGGCAGCGCCGTCGCGGCCGCGGCCGCCGCCGACGATCCTCCCGCCTCGCGGCCGGCGCCGCCGAGCCATCTCGTCCTCTACCTCGACGAGTCGCGCCTCCACCCGGCGAGGCTGCCGCAGGTGGTCGCCGAGCTGGAGCGGTTGCTCGACTCCGGCATCGTCGACCCGGCGCGGGTGCTGATCGTCCGCCAGGGCCGCCGGCTGACGGTGGCGGCACCGTTCGGATCGACGCCGCGGCAGCTGCGCGCGGCGGTCTCGGCGCTCGCCGCCGACCGCACCGGAGCGGCGGGAGCGAGCCTCGAGAACGAGGCGGCGCTCGCCATCGACGCCATCGACGAGGCGTGGCGGCAGGCCCAGGACGTCGCCGCCTCCGGAGCGTCGGGCCTGACGCTGGTGCCGACCGAGGGCGACCTCGCCGGCGGCGGTGGTGGCGGTGGCGGCGGTGCCGGCGGCGCCTCGCCGCGCAACCGCGTCGGCGGCGTCGGCACCGGTGCCGGCCCCGAGGCGTGCGGCATGTTCGTCCAGCAGGTTCGCCCCACCCTCGAGGCGTGGAAGCGCGCCAACGAGCGAGGGGTCGAGCTCACCGCGTCGAACCTCCACGACCTCGTCGGCTTCCTCGCCGGCCTGCCGGGGGTCAAGTTCCTCGTCTATCTCAGCGAGGGGCTGGAGAGCCGACCAGGGAGCGCGCTCTTCGCCTACGCCAACAGCCTCTGCCCGGCGGCGGGCGCCGACCTGCTCGGCGGCTCCGAGTGGGGGGACGCCAGCCGCCGGCTGACCGATCTCACCCGCCACGCCAACACCCATCGGGTGACCCTCTACGCCATCCAGGCGAGCGGCCTGACGCCGCCGGGGATCGGTGATGCGGCGACCGCGGGCGGCGCCCGCGACGTCGCCCGCCCGCGGTCGACGACCACCTTCGATGCCGCCCAGCGTGGAGAGCGGCGCGACGGGCTGCGGTTCGTCGCCGAGGAGACCGGCGGCCGCGCGCTCTTCGACCGCAACGACCTCGGCGCGGCGCTGCAGGAGATCGCGCGGGCGGCGAACTCCTACTACGCGCTCGCCTACGAGCCACCCCCCGCCGAGGGCGGGCGCGACCGACGCTCCCACGCCATCGAGGTCGAGGTCGACGACGACCGTCTCGTCGCCCGCTACCGCCGCGGCTTCCAGCGGCAGACGCCGGAGCAGTGGCTGGCGGAGCGGGTCGAAGGCGCCCTCAACCTCGGCCTCACCAGCAATCCGCTCGCCGTCCGCCTGGGAGCGGGCGCCGCCGTCGCCGACCCCGAGTCGGGCCTCGTCCGCCTCCCCTTCTCGGTGATGGTGCCGGCGGAGCGCCTGACCTTCCTGCCGACCGACGGCGGCGAATGGATCGCCGAAGTCTCGGTGTCGGTGATGGCCCGCCAGGTCGACGCCGACACCCTCGCCCTCCGCGACGAGAGCTTCCGGCTGCGCGGCGGGCCGAGCGCCTCCGGGACCGTCCAGCTGCCGCTGGCGCTGGAGCTCCAGCCGGGGGCGTACTGGACCGCGGTCGGGGTGCGCGACGACGGCTCGGGCGAGGCGTCGTTCGTCTCGACGTTGGTCGAGGCGACGGTCGAGCCGTAGACCGAGCGGAGCTCAGTCCGCCGGCTCGGCACCCGGTCGCGCCCCCGGGGGGCCGACCACCAGCCGACGGTTGGCCGGCACGTCGGTGAGAGCGGTGCGGGTGCCGTCGGGCCAGCGCACGACCAGCCGGTCGACGGCGTCGGCGAGCCCGAGGCCGACGTGCTGCACCATCTCGTCCTGCGACAGGTAGCTCGTGCCGCTGCGGACGAGCCGCAGCTGCGAGCCCTTGCCGACCGTGGCGCGCAGCGTCGCACCGACGCCGCCGGGCGCCCCGCCGGCGTCGACCAGGCTCACCTCCAGCCAGTTGCCGGGCTCGGCGAACTCGTTGCGGAGCAGCTGGGCGGGGCCGTCGAGATCGGCGATCGCCAGGTCGACGCGGCCGTCGAGGTCGAAGTCGGCGGCCGCCAGGCCACGGCTGACGCGCAATTCCTCGAGCGGCGGCCCGAACTGGCCGCCGATCTCCTCGAAGGTGCCGTCGCGGCGATTGCGGTAGAAGAGGCGGCGCTGCCGGTAGGGGGCCGACGCCCCGAGCCGCGCGTTGTCGAGCTGCGGGTAGACGTGGCCGTTGACGACGACGAGGTCGAGCCAGCCGTCGTTGTCGAGGTCGAAGAAGGCGGTTCCCCAGCCGACGTAGGGGAGGCTGGAGGGGGCGGTCGCGGTGCGGAAGGAGGCGTCGGTGAAGTACGCCCCCTCGTGGCGGTAGAAGGCGTTCGGCTCCTCCGAGAAGTTGGTGACGAAGAGGCTCAGCCGCCCCTCGTTGAGGTAGTCGCCGACCGCCACGCCCATGCTCCCCTGCTCGCCGCCGTCCTCGCTGACCGCGACGCCGGTCGGGAAAGCGATCTCCTCGAAGGTGCCGTCACCGCGGTTGCGGTAGAAGAAGTTGGGGCCCGAGTCGTTGGCGACGAAGAGGTCGAGCCAGCCGTCCTCGTCGAAATCGAGCCAGGCGATCCCCAGTCCGAAGTAGGCGTTGGGATCGGCGACCCCGGCGCTCTCCGCGACCTCGTCGAAGGTGCCGTCGCCGCGATTGCGGAAGAGCAGATCGGAGGTCCCCGGCAGCCCGCGGGGCCCGCACTGCACCTCGATGCCGCGGTATTTGCAGAACTTCCCCTTGCCGAACTCCGGCAGCGCCTCGAGGTCGACCTCGACGTAGCGGCTGACGAAGAGGTCGAGGTCGCCGTCGCCGTCGTAATCGGCGAAGCCGCACCCCGCCGACCAGCCGTCGGCGACGGCACCGGCCTCCACCGCCACGTCGCGGAAGGTGCCGTCCTGCTGGTTGCGGTAGAGGCGGTCGCTGCCGACGGCGGTGACGTAGAGGTCGTGCCAGCCGTCGCCGTCGACGTCGCCGACGCAGGCGCCCATCCCCCAGCCGGGGGTGGCGACCCCGGCGCGCTCCGCCACCTCCACGAAGCGCCCGTCGCCGAGGTTGCGGTAGAGGGCGCTGCGCGAGGCGTCCGGGCGGTCGGCGGTGGCGACGGTGAGCGAGTTGACGAAGTAGATGTCGGACCAACCGTCGCCGTCGTAATCGAGCACGGCGACGCCGCCCGCCATCGATTCGAGGATGTACTTCTTCTCCGGCGCCGACTGGTGGCGGAAGTCGATGCCCGCCTCTGCGGTGACGTCGCGCAGCGGCCCGACCTCGGCGCTCGCCGGCCCGAGCCCGGCGGCCACCAGCGCCGAGAGGACCACTGCGGAGCGCACCGCCGACCTCACTCGGCCGTCCCTTCTTCGCCGGTCCCGGTGCGGCGGTTGAGCTCGATGCGCGCCGCCTCGAGCTCGGCGAGCGCCTCCCGGTAGCGCTCGAGATGGCGCGCC
>JBPEXA010000498.1:0-10040 GCA_052032135.1 Thermoanaerobaculia bacterium
CAGCCGTCCAGGAGCGTAGGTGAGGAGTCGCTCCCGGCCGTCGATCCTCGCGACGTCGACCAGCACCACGTCGTCGAGCGTCGCATCGAGGACCGGCTCCCACTCGAGGCCGGACGCCGTCGAGGCCGCGTAGATCCGCAGCTGCCGCCGCTCCTCTTCGTCGACGTGCACGACGGCGAGATCGACCAGCGCGCCGCCGAGCAAGCGACCGGCGACGACGGTCGGATCGATCACCGCACCGAGGTCGATCTCGCGGCGCTCGAAGTCGACGGCGGCATTCGCCGATGCCGGCGAGACGATGGCGCCGGCGATCCAGGCGAACAGCAGGATGGGTTGGGCGCGCTCGAGATGCATCGTGATCCTCCGTTGTGTTAGTAATTACTAACACAACCTCCGACGAGCGTCAACACGCGGGAGCGGCTCGCGGCGGAGGGGCCAGCCAACGCCGGCGTGCGCGAACCTGCGTCCTGCCGCGAGCGAGCACCGCCTCGGCGCTCGCCGGCAACGGCGGCAGGCCGACTCTCGACAACACCTGACCGAGTCGCACCCGCAAGGTCCCGAGGTCGGCGTAATCGCGCAGGAAGCGGGTCTCCAGGAAGCGACCGATGAAGGGCGCCAGCCGCTTGGTCCCCGGCCCCGCCGCGAACTCGTTGACGCTCGCCTGCACGGCCAGAGGATCGACCGATGTCAGAGCCTCGTAGTAGCGATCGAGCCGAGAGGGATCTCGCTCGATCAGGACTGCATCGAGCAGCATCTCCGTGGCCAGGTGGCCGAGGAAGCCGGGCCGGTGGCCTTCTTCGGTGGGAGCGACCTCGCGGAAGCCGTCGGCCAGCCGCGCACTCGTCCGCCGGAAGGCCTCCGCCTCGTGAAACCAACGATCGTCGTCGAGATGCTGGACAATCCCCGCCGCGACCTCGCTGCGGGCGCTGCCGTCGCCGTTGGCGAACGGCTCGACCCTCGCCCGCCGCAACCGCCACGAACGATCGGCGGTACCGAGCCAGTCCGGCACCGCGGTCCCCGCCAGGAGCCACGGCCGGTCGAGCCATCGGTAGCCGTGAGCGAAGTAGTTCATCGAGCCAGTCGAAGGGTTGTCACGCTAAGATCTCATCCGGCACTTCCACCAGCAACCAACCCGTGCGCCTCGAGGGTCGCCGAACCGTCGATGGGAGGCGCACCCCGGGCGAGGAGGCACCATGGCCTGCTACTCCGTTCTTTTCGTGACGCCGACCGCCGAGGACTGGATCCCGGACTACATCGCATCGGTCGGCGCGATCGTGGCCGGCCATGGCGGCAAATACCTCGCTCGCACCGCCAGCCACGAACGGCTCGAGGGCGAAGGCGAGGACGCCGCGCTGCGGGCGATCGTCGAGTGGCCTTCGCGCGAGGCCGCCAGAGCGTTCATGAGCGACCCGGCCTACGCTCCCTACCTCGAGGCGCGCACCGCCGGATCCGACAGCCATCACTTCCTCATCGAGGGCACCGACGATTTCACCTGATCCGACCGGCGGACCGGCGCCGGATCGCTAATCGGCGCGCTCGAAGACGAGCAGGTACTGGTAGGGCAGCTCGTCGGACGCCGCCAGCCGGTAGCCGGCGGCGAGGAACTCGTCGGTGACTTCCTCGGCACTGAGCTTGTGGTCGACGTCGGGGCCGACCGGCAGCTCCCGCTTGAAAAAGTCGAGGATCGCCACGCGGCCGCCCGGCGCGAGATCTCCCGCCAGCCGCCGGGCGTAGTCGACCCGCTCCTGGATGTGGTGCCACGTGTTGCAGACGAACACCAGATCGACCGCGCCGTCGGGCAAGCGCGGATCGTCGTAGGAGGCGAGCACGGGGATGACGTTGGCGTGGCCGTCCTCGTCCGCCCGCCGCCGCACGTAGACGCCCATCTCCGGCTCGACGTCGGTGGCGTAGACCGTCCCCCCGGGACCGACCGCCTCGGCGAAGCGACGCGAGAAGTACCCCGTGCCGGAGCCGATGTCGGCCACCGTCATGCCCGTCGCGAGCCCGAGCGCTTCCACGACCTCGTCCGGCCGCTGCCAGGCGTCGCGCTCCGCTCCTTCGAAGCGCGCCGCCCACGCCTCGGCATCGGAGAACGAGTGGTCGACACCGCCCTCGTGGCGCATGCCGTCGGCGTGCTCCTCGGCGTGCTGCTCCTGGTGCGCCGCGTGATCGTGCTCGGAATGGTGGTCGGCGTGGTCGTGCTGCGCCGTGGCGTACGACAGGGGGAGCAGGGCCAGCGACAGGAGGGTGCAGGCTCGAGCAACCGGTAGATCGTGCATGTCGGCGAGTCTACTGAAGAGCTCAATGAGCGGCCGCCAGCCCATCCCGACGGGAATCGGAGCCGGCGATGTAGCCGCGATCGGCGCGCACGATCGCCTGCCCGCCGCCGTAGACGAGGCCGATGTTCTCGCCCATCAGCAGCAGGCTGCCCACCTCCATCACCGGGTCCTGGGTGCGGTGACCCAACGCCCGTAGCTCCGCGATCGTCGCTTCAGGGATCGCCGACTCGAAGGTGACGCTGGCGCCGCGCCAGTGGCGAAAGCGGGGGGCATCGAGCGCTGCTTGAACGTCCATGTCGAAGACGAGCAGATTCAGCAGTACCTGAACGTGGGCTTGCGGCTGCTGGGGGCCGCCGACGATGCCGAAGCTCAACCATGGCCGCTGCTTGCCGTCGGCTCCGGTGCGGGTGACGAATCCGGGGATGATCGTGTGGAACGGCCGGCGTCCCGGAGCCACGCTGTTGGCGCGTCCCGCCTCGATCGAAAAGCCCGCCGCCCGGTTCTGCAGTGGGAAGCCGGTGCCCGGCACGACGACGCCGGAACCGAAGGGGCCGGCGATGCTGTTGATCAGGGAGATCATGTTGCCGTCGCGATCCGCCGCGGCGACATAGGTCGTGTCCGACGCGGTCACCGACGGGTCGGGATCGGCCCATCGCAGCGCGCGCTCGGAGCTCAGGCGAGCGCGGCGCCGTTCGATGAACGCGTCGCTCAGCAGC
The DNA here is from genome assembly GCA_052032135.1 of Thermoanaerobaculia bacterium. Classification (GTDB taxonomy): domain Bacteria; phylum Acidobacteriota; class Thermoanaerobaculia; order Multivoradales; family JAHEKO01; genus CALZKB01. The sequence goes on from JBPEXA010000498.1 coordinate 2,996, forward strand.
GCCCCGGGCTCGACCGCCATGAAGTCGGGATCCCCCACGAAGTGCTCGAGGTCGGCGTAGGCGAGCTTCTTCGCCTCGATGAGATGGTGGAGGTAGGGCGCCGAGTTGTGGCCCATGGAGCGGAGATCGTACGGCTCGAGGATGCGCAGCATCTCGAGGGCGGCGATCCCCTGGCCGTTGGGCGGCAGCTCCCACAGTCGATGGCCCTCGAACGGCACCGAGAGCGGCTCGACCCATTCCGACGCGTGGCGGGCGAAGTCCTCGACGGTCAGGAAGCCCCCGAGCTCGCGAACGTGCTCGGCGATGCTCCGACCGAGCGTTCCTCCGTACAGCAGGTCGGGGCCCGCATTCGCCAGCGCCCGCATCGTCGTCGCCAGGTCGCGATTGGCGAACCACTCGCCGGTTCGTGGAGCCCGCTCACGATCGACCAGAAGCGCCTCGCGCGCTCCGGCGTCCGCCTGGAGACGACCCGCGAACTGAGCCCATTCGCTGGCCGTCGTCTTCGACACCGGGAAGCCCTCCGCGGCCAGAGCGATGGCGGGCTCGAGAGCCTCGGCGATGGTCAAGGTGCCGTGGGCGTCGAGGAGTGCCGCCCACCCCGACAGCGCACCGGGCACGGTGATCGACCGTGCGCCGGTCTCGTGAATCCTGCCCGCCAGCGCCTCGGGCGTCATCAACGCTCCGGCGCGGCCGCTACCGTTGATGCCGATCAGTCGCTGCTCGGACGCCGACCACGCGATCGCGAACATGTCGCCGCCAAGCCCGCTCATGTAGGGCTCCACCACGCCGAGCACCGCGGCGGCGGTCACGGCGGCATCGACGGCGTTGCCACCGCGCTCGAGCACGTCGAGCCCCGCCTGGCTGGCGAGGGGCTGGCTGGTGGCCACGACTCCGTGCGGAGCGTAGACGGCGTCGGCTGTGTTGCGCTGCACCACCGGGCCCAGGGCGACGCGGAACGTCAGGCCGGCGGCGACCGCCAGCGCCAGGGTCCCCAGGGCGACGGCGGCCGCCCACGCCAGCCGTCGCTTCAGGTTGCCGGCCATGTCGCAGCCCGAACCGCCGGTGGAGAGGGCCACGCGGCCGATGCTGCGCGCGACTCCGTAACGGGAAGCGTGCCCGTCGAGATCAGTTTCACTCCGAGGCTTTGCGGCACTCGAAGCCTTCCTCCATCTCGATGCGGTAGATGCCCGCCGGCTCACGGCCCGAGTTGAAATAGAGGTAGCGGCCGTCGGGAGAGAAGAACGGATGCGAGTCCTTCGCCGGATGCGCGGTGAGCCGGCGGATCCCGGTACCGTCGGCCCGCATCAGGTAGAGATCGGTGATCCCGGCGGCCTGGCCCCGGTCGGAGGCGAACACGATGCTCTCGCCGTCCGGAGACCAGCTCCCGTAGCCCTCCTCGGTCTCGTCCTGCGTCAGCTGCGAAATCTCTCCGCTCGCGACGTCGATCACGAAGAGGTCGTAGTTGCCCCCCTCCACCTGGCGATGGAAGAGGATGCTCGAATCGTCGGGGGAGAACTGCGCGTAGGCCTCGTAGCGCGGATCGTCCGTCCAACGCTCGAGCTCGCCAGAGTCACGGCGATAGGTGTAGATGTCGGAAGCGCCGGCTCGATAGGAGTTGAAGACGATGGTCGCGCCGTCGGACGAGTAGCTGCCGAGCCAGTCCCAGGCTTCGTGCGGCGCGACGACGCTCCGTTCCCCGTTGGCGGGATCGACTTCGAAGAGGTCGGTCCTGCCGTCGTCGACGTAGACCGTGGCCAGTAGCATGTCCCCGCTCGGCGCGAACACGGCGACTTCGTTGAGGCCGGCCATCTCCGTGCGCTCGCCGGTCGCGAGGTCGAGCAGGTAGAGGCCGCGCTCCGCGTCGCCACGGGACCAGCCGACCGCCATCGTCGACCCGTCTGGCGACAGGCCGTCGTACTGGAACTGGTTCGTCCCCGGCTCCGTTGCGACGTGCTCGACGACACAGCCGGCGCCGTCCACCGAGGTCTCGAAGCGCGGTCGAGCCTCGCGCTGGATCGGCGGATCTTTCGCAGGCTCACGACAGCCGGAGGTCGGCAGCGCCGCCGCCGCCACTGCCGCGAGGGTGGTACAGACGAATCGGTTGCTCAGCCGCATGCGACCTCCTTCTCTCCAAGCACCTGTCGAGCCGGGGGAGCGTCGCCACCGGAGACGGCACCCGCTCCGCCCCCCGGACATCCACCGACCTTACAGCGCCGCACGTCCTCGCTGGCGGGTCGACGTCCACGACCCCCACCCGCCGCGACCGAGCGCCACGGTCACCGCCGCTGTGGTTGCGAGCGAGTGCCGAGCGAGTGCCAGACCGAGAGGTCGAGAGTGGTCGGCAGATCCCTCCACGCCGGGCTCTAGACGCGGACGGCGACCTCCTTGCAGCTCCTGGCGAAGCCGAGCCCCCGCTTGAGGGTCGGCGGGATCCGGCTGCTCGCGATCGCATAGGTCGCCTCGATCAAGCCGCGCTCGCCGTATCGCTCGCGAAGCGCGGCGCGCAGCGCCTCCTCGTCGTAGGTGGCCTTCGAGACCGCTTCGGCGAAGCGAGCGACCACGGACAGGACCTCCGGCAGATCCTCGAACCGCCGGTCGAGGGCGGCCCGCAGCACTCGCGGATCGACGTTCGCCTGCCGCGCGAGGTTGACGGTGATCTGGAGACACGGACCGCAGTCCTCCTCCCGGGCGGCGACGACCTGCGCTACGAACCAGGCGTCGGCCGGCAGCGTCTTCCGGCTGTTGGCGAACGGCAGAAGGCTCGCGAAGCGCACGAAGGCGCTCGGCGAAACGTCGACGACGTGGCGCAGATAGTCCATCGACTCCCCCAGCTTCTTCTCTTCCGAATCGAGCTTCCGTCGCAGGAACCAGCGAAGCATCGTCGTCACCTCCGTGGGCAACTCTCCCATAGCCGGATCGGCGCGCGGTCCCACCTCCCAGCGCCGCTTCGAATCGGACGATGACCACGTCGCCGTCTGCCGCGTGGTCGCGAAGGTGCTCCGGTGCTAGTAGGATCGCTCGCACTCCAGAGTGATGGCGACGCGAGTCGTCCTCGCAGCCTCGCCCGACCAGCCGCCGGGAACAACCAGGTCCACCACCATCTTGGATCCGCACCGACCACCTCGCTGGCACCGCCCCGCCGCACTGCTCCTCGCGGTCGCAGTCGGCGGCGCTCTCGGTGTCGGCACCGCCCAGCCCTGGCACCGTCATCTCCTCGAGGGGCTGCAGCTCTTCCATGCTCACTCGCATCTCGGCGGCCATCACCACCAGGAGCTGCACGCGATCGCCGAGGGCACACACCGGTCGGCCGAGCCCTCACATCGAAGTCCCGGCCACCGGCGTGAACCCGGTGAGGACGGTCCGTCCGACTCGGACTGCACGCTGATCTCGGGCGGTCCCACGTCCCTCGAACGGTCCGCAGCGACCTTCACAGCTCCCGCCTTCGTGCCGCAGCGTCGCGAGGTCGCGCGGCTCGCCGCGTTCCGGGTCGGAGAGCTGGTCTCCCGACCCGGCGCTCGCGCTCCCCCCGCGTAGCCCCGCGCGCCGATCGACTGGCACGTCCGTACGACGGCGCCTCGGGCGCCGCCGTCGGCCGTCCGTGCGGCGTCGTAGCCGGCCTCGCGGACCGCTGTCCGCCCGAGCCGGCTGCGACTCGCGACCTGCACATCCCGATCTACGGAGTCGCCGATGACTCGAATGAACCTGGCCGTTCTGGCGGTGCTGACGACCCTGATGGTCCCGGCGCCGGCCGCCGCCTCCGCAACGACCCCGAACGACCGATCCGCGCCGGCAGCGCCGACGCCGGCACCGCACGACCCGAAACGACCGTCTGCCGACGAGGAGGGCGACCCGGACGCGCCTTCGGACACGACGGCTGAGGACGCGCTCAGCGTCTACGATCAGCTCGAGATCCGGGGGCGGGCCGACGATCTGACCGGCCTGACGAGCGCGGCGAGCGAGGGGTCCACCGGCTACCTCGACTTGCTGGCCCGCCCGATCACCCGCACCGGCGAGCTGCTCGAGACGGCCCCGGGCATGATCGCCACTCAGCACAGCGGCGGCGGCAAAGCGAACCAGTACTTCCTGCGCGGCTTCAATCTCGACCACGGCACCGACTTCTCGGTGCGGGTCTCCGGCGTGCCGGTCAACATGCCGTCGCACGGCCACGGCCAGGGCTACTCCGATCTCAGCTTCGTCATTCCCGAGCTCGTCGACCGCGTCGCGTATCGCAAAGGCCCCTACCACGCGGAAGCCGGCGACTTCTCGGCGGCCGGCTCGGTCGATCTGCGCACGCGCCGCAGCCTCGACGCCGGTTTCGCGCAGCTGACGTTCGGCTCGCACGACCTGATGCGAGCGGTCGTGGCGGAGAGCTCCGAGGTCGGCGGGGGCGACCTCACCGCGGCCGTCGAGGTCTCCCACTACGACGGCCCGTGGACGCGGCCGGGGGACTTCGACAAGAACAACCTGCTGCTGAGCTATCAGCGAGGGGACGCGACACGCGGCTGGGGGCTGACCCTCATGGGCTACGACGGCGAGTGGCTCTCGACCGACCAGATTCCGTTGCGGGAGGTCGAGGCCGGGAGGCTCGGCCGCTTCGACCTCATCGATCCGGGACCGCGCGGTACCACCGGGCGAACCAGTCTCGCCTTCCATCTTCATCGTGGCAGCGACACCTGGCTCTCTTCGCTGTCCGGCTACGTGCTCGGCTACGACTTCGGGCTGATCTCGAACTTCACCTACTTCCTCGAAGACCCCGACCTCGGAGACCAGTTCGAGCAGCTCGACGACCGCACCGTCTACGGCCTCGACGCCCGCTTCGACACCCTGATGAGCTGGGGCGGTCGGAAGGTGGAGACGCGGGCCGGCTTCGACCTGCGCTTCGACGACATCGAGAACGGTCTGTTCCGAACCAGCGACCTCGTGCGGACCGCGACGGTGCGCGCGGATTCGATCCGCCAGCTCGGCGCCGGAGTGTGGGCCGACGCGACCGTCCACTGGAGCGACAAGGTCCGGAGCCTGTTCGGCCTCCGAGCGGACTCCTACGAGGCCGACGTCTCGAGCTCGCTGGCCGAGAACTCGGGAACGGCCGACGACGTCCTGCTCAGTCCGAGCGCCAGCCTGCTGCTCGGGCCGTACGGCCCGACCGAGCTGTTTCTCAATGTCGGCTGGAGCTTCCACAGCAACGACGCCCGGGGCGCGACGATCCGGATCGACCCGATCACGCGCGAGCCGGTCGAACGCGTCGAGCCGCTCGTTCGAGCGCGCGGCTCCGAGATCGGACTGCGGACGGGGCGCGGCCGATGGTCGACCTCCGCCGCGCTGTTCAGCCTCGAGCTCGACTCCGAGCTCGTCTTCATCGGCGACGGTGGTGCCACCGAGGCGAGCCGTCCGAGCCGCCGGGTCGGCGTCGAGTGGACCAACAACGTCCGGCTCAACCGGCAGGTCGCCCTCGAGGCCGACCTGACCTGGACCGATGCCGAGTTCAGCGACGACGACCCCGCCGGCTCCAGGATCCCGGGCTCGATCGCCAACACCATCGCCGCCGGTGTCGTCGTCAACGATCTCGGCCGCTTCTCCGGCTCGCTTCGCTGGCGCTATTTCGCGGACATCCCGCTGATCGAGGACGACTCCGTGAACTGGAGCTCGTCCTCTCTCGTCAACGGCGCCGCCACCTACCGCCTCACGGACCGGTTGGAGCTGCGGCTGGAGGTCTTCAACCTCCTCGATTCCGACGAGAGCGACGTCCAGTACTTCTACGCCTCCCGCCTCCCGGGTGAGCCCGCCATGGGGATCGAGGACGTCCACTTCCACCCGGCCGAGCGTCGCGCCGGCCGTCTCGGCGTGCGATTCAACTTCTAGCGAGGTCCTGCGCGAGTCCTCCGGGGAATCGCCGCAGGTGCGATCCCGGGCAGGGAGCTGTGCGAAGATCGCGCATGCTCCCTGCTGCGCCGCCACCCCTCCGCGCTCCGGACGCGGACGGCCCGACCCGCTCGCGAGGCTCGTACCCGTGGAGCTAGCGATCGTCTTCCTCGTCCTCGGCGCTGCGCTGGTCCTCTTCGTGACCGAGTGGGTGCCGATCGACGTGACCGCGATCGTCATCCTCACCACGCTGGTGGTGACCGGGGTGCTGACGCCGGAGGAGGGAGTGCGCGGCTTCGCCAACGCCGCGCCGCTGACCGTAGGGGCGGTCCTCGTGCTCTCGGCGGGGCTGTTGAAGACCGGCGCGGTGGTCAAGCTGGGAGCGAGCATCTCGCGCTTCGGCGGCTCGGCGGAGCAAGCCCAGATGGCGGTGATCCTCGTCACCGTGGGGGTCCTCTCGGCGTTCATCAACAACACCGCCGCGGTGGCGATCTTCATCCCGATCGTGCTGGGGATCGCCCGCGACTCGGGGATCAGCCCGTCGAAGCTGCTGATCCCGGTCTCCTTCGCCGGCATTCTCGGCGGGCTCTGCACGTACATCGGCACGTCGACCAACATCATCGTCGGCTCGATCCTCACGGAGCAGGGCTTCGAGCCGTTCCGGATGTTCGAGTTCACCCCCCTCGGGGTGCTCCTCCTGGTCCTCGGCATCGTCTACCTCCTGTTCCTCGGCCGCAAGCTGCTGCCGTCGCGGCGCACCCAGGACGACCTGACCGCCGACTACAACCTGCGGGAGTACCTGACCGAGCTCGTCATCCAGACGCAGTCGCGCCTGATCGGCAAGACGCTCAAGGAGTCGAACCTCAGCCTCGCCAACGACATCGAGGTCCTGGAGATTCGCCGGGGGAGCGAGCGCCTCGCCTCGCTGCTGCCCGAGATCGTCCTCCAGGAGGACGACGTGCTGATCGTCAAGGGCAACATCAGCAACATCATCCGGGTCCGCGCGAGCGAGGGCGTCGCCATGCACGCGAGGGTCAAGTTCGATGACCACGACCTGGAGTCGCCCGAGGTCATGCTGGCCGAGTGCGTCATCTCCTCGCGCTCCCGCCTGATCGGCAAGACGCTCAAGGAGATCGACTTCCGCAAGCGCTTCGTCGCGACGACGCTGGCGATCCGTCGACACGGC
>JBPEXA010000499.1:0-4201 GCA_052032135.1 Thermoanaerobaculia bacterium
CCGTAGACGTCGCCCAGCGGGTTGACGCGGGAGATGTTGCCCGACGACAGCTGCTCCGGGAACTGCGAGAAGCTGGCGCGCAGAAGGACATCCTTCTCCTCGCCGACCGCGTAGGTGAGGCCGACGCGCGGGGTGATCGTCTCCCACTCGAACGGCGCAGGAGCACCGTCGAAGCTGATGGCCGGCAGGTTGATCGGGCCAGCCTGCGTCCCCGGAATGGCGAACGGCTCGTTGGCACCTTCCTGCAGGTCGTAGCGGAAGCCGACGTTGGCGGTCAGGTTACCGGCGCTGATGGTGTCCTGCGCCCAGATGGAGGTGTAGTCCTGCGAGATCAGCGGGGTCTCACCGCGATGGGCGACGACCCACTCGGTGTTGCCCGCGACGCCGAAGATGCCGAGATCGACGACGAAGATGTCGCGACCCGGCCAGTGGAAGGCGCTCTCGGTGGTGAACTCACGCAGACGTCCACCGAACTTGATCTCGTGGCTGGCACCGCCGGTGTTGAAGAAGTAGGAACCGTCGAGCTTGATCTCCTCGGACGGACGCTTCGAGTTCCCCGACAGGAAGCTGTTCTGCCAGATCCCGTTGGAGTCCCAAGCCGTCTCCGGAGCTCCGGCGAGGCCCTGCAGGCATGCCCGGCAGGTCAGACCGAAGCCGCCGTCGACCTTCGACCAGGTGCCGCCGGCGAAGAAGTTCGAGCTGAACACGTGAGTGTCCTCGAACTTGATGATGGCGCTCGGACCACGCTGGTTCCAGGTGGTCGGCTGCGGGCGGGTCGGGCTCGCGTTGCGGCCGAACTTCTGCTTGTCACCGTTGTTCCAGGAGCCGGTCGCCGAGTTGGCGGCCGAGAACTGCGCGTTCGCCTTGAACGCCGTGTTCTCCAGGATGGTGTCGTCCGACTGAACCCTGTCGAGGCTCGCGGCGCCGGTGCGGTTCTTGATGTCGTTCGTGCCGAACGAGCCCCAGAACCACAGCTTGTCGCGCAGCACCGGACCGCCGGCCTCGAAGCCGTACTCGGTCACCTGGTTGATGCTGTTGCCGACGAAGCCGCTCTGGCCGTCGCCGAGGTCGCCAGGACTGGCGATCGGCACGTCCTGCTCGAGGGCGCCGTTGAAGAAGTTGTCGTCGGTCCGCAGGAAGCGGGCCGAGCCGCGGAACTCGTTGGTGCCACGCTTCGTCACCAGGTTCACGGAGACGCCGGCGGCGCTCTTCGTGACGTCGGTGCCACCGGTCTGGAACTGCATCTCGGTGAACTGATCGAAGTCGTAGTAGGTCGAAGAGGCGCCGACCGCGGCCATGTCGGTGATCTCCACACCGTCGACCAGGAAGGCGTTCTCGTCGCTGGTCACGCCCGGGGCGCTGAAGGCGGACTGCTGACCGCTCTCGTTGCCGCCGACGTTGACGCGATCGACCATGACACCGGGGGTCTGGCTGAGAATCGACCAGGGGTCACGCGCGGTCGGGATCTTCTCGAGCTCGACCTGGCTGACCGTGGTGCCGGTGGAGAGCTTGCGCTCGTCGAGGAGCGGGCTCTCCGAGGTGACCGTGATGGTCTCCTCGACTGCGGCACTCATGGTGATCTCGAGCGACGTGCTTCGGGCAACACGAACATCCACGCTGGGATACTCGATGGTGCCGAAGCCCTCGAGCTCGGAAGTCAACTGATACTGCCCGGGATCGAGGTTCAGGAAACGGACCTCACCCTGAGCGTTCGTGACTTGAACCCGAGGTGCGCCGTAACCCGAGAGGGTCACCGTGACGCCCGGCAGGCGCGCGCCATCGCTGTCGGTAACCACCACGTAGCAGTTACCGGTCTCCTCCTGCGCGACCAGACCTCCGGCGCACAGGAGGATGGCAAAGGCGAAGGCAAGGCCCTTATGCCAAGTGCTTCGGTTCATACACAAACCTCCTTGTTTGTGATTCTTGGGTCACCCGACGCTCGGGGACCCGGCTTCTACTGGGTTGATGGTGCTGCGCCACCGCGCCGCCGCCGAGGCGTCGGCATGGCGAAAGTTCAGCTGCACCGCCTGGGCGGTCAGCCTCCCTCGGAATGCTGCGCAGTCTATACGTGTCACGGGGATAGGGTCAAGCAAGAGGCCTGCCAGCCGCGCCGGGCTGTGGCGAGATCCTGAGAATGCCTCCTAACTCATTGATTCGAAGAAACTTGCAGCAAGTCGACGACCGCGTCCCGGGGCCTCTCGGGCGCGCCCGAGGGCGCTCGATCCGGTGTCTCGAATCCGGCGATCCAGATGGTTGGATTGGGCCCGCTTCGCGGGCTTGTCAGCGGAGGGCGCGGAGCGGCTCCGCGACCGTCCGCGCACGGCATGCGCGCCGCCGGCGGAACCGAGCTCGCCCGCCGTCCGTATCAGGGAGACGGTGCTGGGGTCCGCCGACGGTCGATCGATCCGCGAGCCTCCGGAGCCCGGGATCCGATAGGGTCAGCTCTTCGATGACGCCGATGCGACCTCGCCCCCGCCGCCCGCCGGCGCTGCTGCTGTCCGTCGTCCTGCTCCCCGCGTGCACCCAGTACGTGCCGATGCAGACGGCGGAGCTGACCCGCTCCGAGGTGCTCGCCCGCGTCCCCGCCGATCTCGTCGACCGGGTCGAGCTCCCCTTCGAGCTCGATGCCGCGACGATCGCCGCCGTCGAGCAGGTGATCAGCCCCGCCCAGTCGGAGAGCCGCCGCACTCAGGACATCGTCGACTACATCTTCAGCCGTCTCGGCCTCGAGTACGCGCTGACGCCGACCCGCAACGCCGTCGACACCCACCGGGCCGGCGAAGGCAACTGCATGTCGTTCGTCAACCTCTTCGTCGCTCTCGGTCGCCACTACCGCCTCAATCCCTTCTACGTCGAGGTCGAGGACTACCAGCGCTGGAACTACGACAACGGCGTGGTGGTCAGCCGCGGCCACATCGTCGCCGGTCAGCGGATCGACGGTGACCTGTCGACCTTCGATTTCCTCCCCTACCGCACCAAGGGGTACCGCGACTTCGAGCCGATCGACGACCTGACCGCGATGGCCCACTACTACAACAACCTCGGCGCCGAAGCGTTGATGCTCGGCGACCTCGAGGGGGCGGAGCCGCACCTGCGGCTCGCCATCGCGCTGGCGCCCGACTTCGAGAAGGCGACCAACAACCTCGGCGTCGTCTATCTCCGCCAGGGGGCGCCCGAGAAGGCGATCGCTCTCTACGAGCGCGGGCTCGACCTCAACCCGGAGTCGGTGCCGCTGCTGACCAACCTCGCCCGCGCCCGCCAGGATCAGGGGCTGCTGGCGGAGGCGAACGCGATCCTCGACCGCATCGAGGCGGTCCACCACACCAACCCGTTCTTCTTCGTCTACCGGGGCGAGGTGGCGCTGGCGGCGGGCGACGTCGAGGTCGCACTCGACTACATGCGCAAGGCGCTCAAGGCGGACTCCGAGGTTCCCGAGGTGCACGTCGGGCTGCTGAAGGTCTACCTGGCGACCGGCCAGCTCGATCGCGCCCGCCACCACCTCGACCGCGCCCTGCGGCTCGACGCCACCCACGACGAGGCGCGCAGCTACGCGGCGCTGCTGAGCGCGACGTCCGGTCGATGAGGCGGTTCGCCGGCCTGCTCGGCGCCGCGATGCTGGCGGCGGTCGTCGTCGACGCCGCGACGCTCGGCTCCGAGGAGGGGTACGCGCTGGTGCGCCAGATGCTCTCCAGCGACCGCGACACCCGGACCGCCGCCGCCGAGCGGCTGATCGAGGCGGGCGACGCCTCGCTGGTGCCGGCGCTGGTCGATGCCGTCTTCTTCATCCCGCGCGAGGAGCGCGACGCCATCTATCGCGTGCTCGAGGCGCTGACCGGCGAGCGGCTGCGCGGCTACTACGAGTGGGTCGAGTGGGTGGGCGCGCACCCCGAGCCGCGGCCGAAGCCCGGGTACGCCAACTTCAAGGTCGCGGCGCTCGCCGAGATCGATCCCGGCTACCGGGAGATCTTCTACTCCGGAGCGACCGCCCGGATCCGCCTCGAGGAGATCGTCTCCGGCGGCGTCCGCATCGCCGGCCTGCCGGCGCTCGACGACCCGCCCCGACTGCCGGCCGACGCCGCTCGCTACCTCGACGACGACGAGCTGGTCTTCGGCGTCGCCGTCGGCGACGAGGCGCGCGCCTACCCGCTGCGCTTTCTCTCCTGGCACGAGATGGCCAACGACGAGCTGGGGGGCGAGCCGA
>JBPEXA010000005.1:0-4248 GCA_052032135.1 Thermoanaerobaculia bacterium
GGTCAGCCAGTCGCTGCGCGTCGCGATGGTGGTCGGTCGCGAGCCGCAACGGCTCGGCGACCTGTTGGTCGCCGGTCCCGACACCTTCTACGACCAGCTGCTGAGCCGGCTCGGCGCCCGCAACGTCTTCGCCGACGTCGACGTTCGTTATCCGCAGATCGGCATCGAGGAGATCCTGGTGCGCGAGCCCGATGCGGTGCTCGAGATTCAGCCGCTGCGCGTGCCGGAGACGCGAGTCGAGGCGCTGGCCGCCGACTGGTCCGGCATCGGCGACCTGGTGGTGCCGTGCGTCGAGGTGATCGACGGCCCGGCGGTGGTGATCCCCGGGCCCCGGCTGCCCGACGTGCTCGACCAGATGCGTCGGGCGCTCGAGAGCTGCATCGCCGTCCGGTCATGAGCCGGCTGGTGGCGCGCGGCGCCGGCTGGCGGGTCGGCGGTCGCGACATCGTCGCCGGCGTCGATCTGGAGGTCGAGCCGGGGGCGACGATCGGCATCCTCGGTCCCAACGGCGCCGGCAAGACGAGCCTGTTGCGGCTGCTGGCGGGCCTCGAGCCGCCGACCTCGGGGGCGATCGAGCTCGACGGTCGCCCGATCGGGGAGTGGCCGGCGAAGGGCCGCGCCCGGCGGCTCGCCTACGTGCCGCAGCTGCGGCCGATCCGGGTGCCGCTCGACGTCCACCGGCTGCTGCTGTCGGCGCGCTACCCCTACCTCGGCGCCCGGCAGCTGGCGCCGGCGGCCGAAGACTTCGCCGCCGTCCGCTCCGCGGCGGCCGAAGTCGGCATCGAGCCGCTGCTCGATCGCGAGCTCGACGAGCTGTCGGGCGGCGAGCGCCAGGTCGTCTACATCGCGGCCGCGCTGGCGCAGCAAGGGGAGGTGCTGCTGCTCGACGAGCCGACGACCCACCTCGACGCCGGCAACCAGCGGCGGGTGGCGGAGCTGCTGCTGGCGCTCGCCGCCGCCGGCAACCGCGCGCTGGTGGTCGCCACCCATGATCTGCGCTTCGCCGGCCGGCTCTGTGACCGGCTGCTGGCGATGCGCGATGGTCGCGTGCTCGCCGACGGCGCGCCTGCCGAGGTGCTGTCGGCGGAGGTGCTCGAACGGCTGTTCGACGCCCCGTTCCGGGTGTGGCGGGACGGCGGTGAGCTGCTGCCGGTGGTCGAGCTCGAGGAGGGGCGGTGACCGCGGCGCGGGGGATGGCCGGCATCGCCCTCGTCTGGCTGGCGACGTTGTTGCTGGCGCCGACCGTCGGCGAGTACGCCCTCGACTGGCGTCAGAGCCTGGTGCCCGGGACCACCGACCACGTCATCCTGTGGCAGATCCGCGTGCCACGCGTGCTGCTGGCGCTGCTCGCCGGCGGCGCGCTGGCCGCCGCCGGCCTCGCCTTCCAGACGCTGTTCCGCAACCCGCTCGCCGAGCCCTACACCCTCGGGGTCGCCTCCGGCGCGGCGCTCGGCGCGGTGATCGCCATCCAGCTCGGCGCCGGCGGCGGCTTCGTCGGGGTGTCGACGATCCGCGCCTGCAGCTTCCTGGGTGCGGGGTCGGTGGCGCTGCTGATCCTCGGCCTCGCCTCGCGGCGGCGGCTGACCACCGGCACCCTGCTGCTGGCCGGCATCGCGGTGTCGCTCTCCTGCTCGGCGCTGATCCTCTTCCTGCAGTACCGCGCCGACTTCACGGAGACGTTCCGCATGGTGCGGTGGATGATGGGGGGTCTGGCAGTGGTCGGCTACGGCGAGGTCGCCTGGCTCGCCCCGTGGGTGCTCGCCGGGGTGACGGCGCTCGCCCTGCTGCGCTGGGACCTCGACCTGCTGTTGACCGGCGAGGAGGTGGCGGCATCGCGCGGCGTCGACCTGTCGCGCGTCCGCTGGCTGGTGCTGGCGGCGGCCTCGGCGATGGTCGGAGCGCTGGTCGCCGTCGCCGGGCCGATCGGCTTCGTCGGCCTCATCGTCCCCCACATCCTCCGTCGCCTCCTCGGCCACCAGCACCTGGTGCTGCTGCCGGCGTGCGCGCTCGGCGGCGGTGCCTTCCTCGCCGTCTGCGACCTCGTCGGTCGTCGGGTGATGGCACCCGCCGAGCTCCCCGTCGGAGTGGTGACGGCGCTGCTGGGCGGCCCCTTCTTCCTCTGGCTGCTGCTGGCGCGCGACGGGCGCTGAGGCGTCACACCGCCGTGACGTCGATGCGCTACAGTCGATCGCGGCCCGGGAGCCCGCCTTCTTGAGAGTCCACCGCAGCCGAACCGTCTGCTGCCTCGCCCTCTGCCTGGCCGCCGCGGCGGCCGCCGCCGAGCTCCCGGTGGTGCGCATCGGCGTCGTCGCCGACGGACCGTGGGAGCGCAATCGGGAGCTCCACGCGATGACGGTGCGCGAGGTGGTCGATCTGACGGCCGGGGAGTTCGACGTTCGTTTCCCGCCGGACGCCTACCGGGTCGGCGACTGGACGCTCGCCACCGCCCGCAGCCACCTGCAGGCGCTGCTCGACGATCCCACCGTCGACATCGTCCTCACCTGGGGGGCGATCGCCTCCAACGCCGCCTGCTGCTACGGCGCGCTGCCGAAGCCGGTGATCGCGCCGGTGGTGCTCGACGCCCGGCTCCAGGGATTTCCGCTCGACGACGGCGCCAGCGGCGTCGAGAACCTGGTCTACGTCCGGTTGCCGGACACCCTCGCCCGCCAGCTGCAGACCTTCCGCCGGGTGGTCGATTTCGAACGGGTGGCGATCGTCATCCACGAGGCGCTGCTCGAATCGGTGCCCGAAGTCGCCGAGCGGACCCGGGTCGGGCTCGCCGGCAGCGGCGTCGACTTCGTCTTCGTGGCGGCGCGCGACCGCGCCGAGGCGGTGCTCGAACGGCTGCCCGCCGACGCCGACGCGGTCTACGTCTGGCCGCTCTTCCAGTTCGACGACGCGCAGCTCGAGCGGCTGATCGCCGGCTTCGCCGCCCGCCGGCTGCCGAGCTTCTCCGCCCTCGGCGGTCGCGACGTCGAGCTCGGCATGCTGGCGACCACCGCCACCGGCGAGCTCTTCCCCCGCTTGGTGCGCCGCATCGCCCTCAACGTGCAGCGCATCCTGCTCGGGGACGCGCCGGCGACGATTCCGGTCGACTTCGAGGTCCGCGAGCGATTGCGCATCAACATGGCGACCGCCCGCGCGATCGACGTCTCGCCCCGCTGGGAGGTGCTGATCGAGGCGGAGCTGATCGACCCCGAACCTCGCGACGGGGTGGCGCTGTCGCTCGACCGGGCGGTGGGGGAGGCACTCGAGCTCAATCTCGACCTCTTCGCCAGCCGCCGGTCGCTCGAGGCGAGCGCCGAGGACGTGCGGCTGGCGACCGTCGACGTGCTCCCCCGCATCGACCTCACCGCCGGCACGGTGCGCATCGACGCCGACCGGGCGGCGGCGAGCTTCGGCCGCCAGCCGGAGGAGACGACCTCGCTCGGGCTCGCCGCCCGGCAGCTCCTCTTCTCGCCGACCGCCTTCGCCAACCGGGTGATCGAGCGACGGCTGTTCGAGAGCCGCAGCGAGGAGTTCGAAGCGCTGCGGCTCGACATCGCGCTCGAGACGGCGACCGCCTACCTCGGGCTGTTGCGCGCCGGCGCCCTCGAGCGCATCCAGCGCAACAACGTCGAGCGCACCCGCTCGAACCTCGAAGTGTCGCGGGTGCGGCGCGAGGTGGGGGTCGCCGCGGCCGGCGAAGTGCTGCGCTGGGAGAGCGAGATCGCCAGCGCCCGCCAGGCGCTGGTCGAGGCGGTCGCTGCCCGGCGCACCGCCGAGATTGCCGTCAACCGCCTGCTCCATCGCCCCCTCGAGGATGATTTCGTGGTCGAGGCGATCGACGTCGACGCCAGCGAGGTGCTCGCCGGCGCCGAGCAGTTCACGGAGTACGTCGGCACCCCGCGCGGCTACCGCGGCTTCGTCCGCTTCGTGGTGCAGGAGGGGCTCGACCGCTCGCCGGAGCTCGCCGCCATCGACGCCGCGATCGCCGCCCAGAACCGCTTCGCGCTGCTCACCCGCCGAGCCGCCTGGGCGCCGACCTTCTCCCTGCAGGCGACCTTCGACGAGCTGCTGTCGCGCTCGGGCGCCGGCTCCGAGATGCTGGCGAGCGACGACACCGACTGGAGTCTCGGCCTGGTCGGCTCGGTGCCGCTGTTTGCCGGCGGCGCGCGGCCGGCGCTGCGCAGCCAGGCGGCGCTCGAGCTCGAGCGGCTGGCGCTCACCCGCGCGGCGCTCGAGGAGCGCATCGAACTGGGCATCCGC
>JBPEXA010000050.1:0-2170 GCA_052032135.1 Thermoanaerobaculia bacterium
TCCGCCACCCCGGAGGCGGCGAGGTTCTTGGCGACATGGCGCGCCATGTAGGTCGCCGAGCGATCGACCTTGGTCGGATCCTTGCCCGAAAAGGCGCCGCCGCCGTGACTGCCGACCCCGCCGTAGGTGTCGACGATGATCTTGCGGCCGGTGAGGCCGCAGTCGCCCTTCGGGCCGCCGGTGACGAACCGGCCGGTCGGGTTGACGTGGAAGATCGTCCGGTCGTCGAGCAGCTCGGGGGCGATCGCCTGGCGGACGACCTGCTCGATCACCTGCTCGGTCAGCTCGTCGTGCTCGATGTCGGGGTCGTGCTGGGTCGACACCACCACCGTGTGCACCCGTCGCGGCAGCCGGTTGCGGTCGTACTCGATCGTCACCTGGCTCTTGCCGTCGGGTCGCAGGAACGTCAGCTCCTGCTGCTTGCGCGCTTCGGCCAGCCGCCGGGTGACGGCGTGGGCGAGCACGATCGGCAGCGGCATCAGCTGCGGCGTTTCGCGGCTGGCGTAGCCGAACATCAGGCCCTGGTCACCGGCGCCGCCGGTGTCGACTCCCATCGCGATGTCGGGCGACTGGGCGTCGATGGCGCTCACCACCGAGCAGTTGTCGCAGTCGAAGCCGTAGTTCGGGTCGGTGTAGCCGATATCGCGAAGGGTGTCGCGAGCGATCGACGAGAAGTCGAGATCGGCGGAGGTCGTCAGCTCGCCGGCGATGAAGACGATGCCGGTGTTGACGAGCGTCTCGCAGGCGACCCTGCCGTCGGGATCGGAGGCGAGGACGGCGTCGAGCACCGCGTCGGAGATCTGGTCCGAGACCTTGTCCGGGTGCCCTTCGGTGACGGACTCGGACGTGAAGAGATAAGCCTGAGACTCGCTCATGGAAGCCTTCCTGGTCGGGATGGGAGGGTGGGTGCGCGCTCGAGAAGGCCGCTCCCCAAACGTCGAGCGTACCAACCGGCCCGAGGCCGGTCAATCGTCACTGGCGGCCGCGCGGATGGCCGGAATAGACGTCGTAGAACAGCGAAGCGATCGCGTTGAAGACCGCCTGGGCGACCGCGGTGCGCCGTGATTCGAGCGACCCGGTGAGGGCGGAGATCAGTCCCTCGTGACGCCGGAGCCCGGGAGCGACCCGTCGACCCTCGCCGTCCGACAGGCCGTCCTCGAACACCCGGTCGGGCACCTCGATCGACGCGCTGCCGCCGCTCGCCTCGCTGCCGAGACCGCGCACCACCGCCCAGGTGCGAACGAAGTGGCGCGGCCGTCCCTCGATCTCGAGGGTCTCCAACCCCTCCTCCACCCCGACGTAGAAGTGGTAGGCGTCGTCGAGCCGGCCGGCGAGCTCGCGCGCCCGACGCCCCGCCCGGTCGATCATCTCGGCGTCGTTGGAGGCGAGACCGGAGAACATCGGCTCGAGCTGCTGCGGCACCACCGCGACCGGAACCGGCCGATCGAGACCGTCGTGGAAGTAGCGCAGGAAGGCGCGCCGTACCGCCAGCAGCACCTCCGAGCGATCGGCCGCCACCGCGACCTCGACGCCGGTCAGCACTTGTGGCGGCAGCGGTGTTGCCCTCAACAGACCCTCCCGGAAGCGGACGCGACTCGCCGGTCGCGGGCCCCGAGCGGACCGGCGCAGCGGGCTATCATGCCGACGGGATGATCGTCAGTCGCCAGAACAGGAAGATCAAGGATATTCGGCGGCTGCGAAGGAGTAAAGGTGACCGCGCCCTGCTGGAGGGACCGCACCTGCTCGCCGAGGCGGTTGCCGCGGGCCTCGACGTCGAGTGGGTGCTCGCGACCCCGGCGAGCCTCGAGGACCCGGGGATCGCCGCGGTCCTGGATCGGCTCGGCGACGCCGTCGAAGCGGTCGATGCCGAGCTGCTGGCGACGGTCTCCGACGCCGACAGCCCGCAGGGGATCGTCGCCGTCGCCGCGCTGCCGCGCGGCGGGGTCGAGCGGCTCCCACGGCTCCACGAAGGTGTCCTCCTCTACGCCCACCGCCTGCAGGAGCCGGGCAACCTCGGCGCGCTGGCGAGGGTGGCGGAGGCGGCGGGTGCCGGAGGGCTGGCGACCGGCCTGGGCTCCGCTCACCTCAATCATCCGCGCGCCCTGCGGGCGTCGGCGGGCAGCCTGCTGCGGCTGCCGGTCGCCCGCGACGCCACGGTCGAGGCGGTCGG
>JBPEXA010000500.1:0-2092 GCA_052032135.1 Thermoanaerobaculia bacterium
ACCTTCCCCGCGGCTGGAAGCGCGAGAACCAGAAGCGCGCGGTGGTGGCGGTGAGCTCGAAGCAGGACGCGGCGCTGCAGCTGACGCTCGCCGAGCAGTCGGACCCCTCCGCGGCGGTCCGCGCGTTCCTCTCCCAGGATGGGATCAACGGCGGCCGGATCGAGACGGGCGACGTCAACGGCCTTCCGGCGGCCTCCGCGTTGTTCGAGGTGCCTCGCCAGCAGGCGGCCAACATCGGCGGGCGGATCACGGCGATCCGCCACGGCGGCAACACCTTCCAGATCCTCGGCTTCACGCTCAGCAGCAAGTACAACAACTATCGCAGCGCCATCGAAGGGACGCAGTCGAGCTTCCGGCGGGTCACCGACCGCAGCGTGCTCAACGTCCAGCCGGCGCGCCTCGACCTGGTCAACCTCAACCGCGGGCTGACGCTCGAGGAGTTCGAGCGCAGCTACCCGTCGACGGTGCCGATCCAGACGCTCGGCCTGCTGAATCGGGTCAATCCGGGCCAGCAGATGCCGGCGAACAGCTTCGCCAAGCGGGTGGTCGGCGGCCCCTCCGGGTAGCGACCGACCGGCCGGAGGAGAGGCCGGCCATCACCACGTCGTCGCCCTGCCGGCGGTAGAGGAGCAGGTCGCCTATCGGGACAGCTCGGCGAAGCGCTGGACCTCCTTGTCGGCGAGGCGCAAGGGCCCGGCCGGGGGCCGGAGGAGATGCCGGCTAGAGGACCGGCCGGCGCTCGCGGCGCCGGAAACAGGCTTCGGTGTGGTCGTCGACCATGCCGACCGCCTGCATGTAGGCGTAGACGATCGTCGGCCCGACGAAGCTGAAGCCGCGCCGCTTGAGGTCCTTCGACAACGCTCGCGACTCGTCGCTCTCGGTCGGGATCTCCTGCCAGCCGCGGTAGGGGCCGCCGACGATCGGCTCGCCGCCGACGAAGCCCCAGGCGTAGTCGGCGAACGACCCGTACTCCTCCTGGACGTCGCGGTAGCAGCGGGCGTTGCGGATCGCCGACTCCACCTTGGCGCGGTTGCGGATGATGCCGGGGTCGCGCAGCAGCCGCTCGACGCTACGGCGGTTGAAGCGGGCGACCCGGTCGACGTCGAAGCCGGCGAACGCCCGCCGGTAGCCGTCGCGGCGCTTGAGGATGGTGAGCCAGGAGAGGCCGGCCTGCGCCCCCTCGAGGATCAGATGTTCGAACAGGTGGCGGTCGTCGCGCGAGGGGACCCCCCACTCGTCGTCGTGGTAGGCGACGTAGAGCGGGTGCTCGCCGACCCAGTCGCAGCGCTCGCGGTCGCCCATGCCGTCAGCGCACCCGCCGTCGCCGGTTGCGGAGATAGTCGGCGAGGATGAACTCGCCGAGGTTGTGGGGCGAGGCGAAGTAGGCGCGGCCGCGATTGATGCGCGTCAGCTTCTCGACGAAGGCGGTCAACGGCGGGTCGGTCGCCAGCATGAAGGTGGTGATGACGACCCCCTGCCGGCGACAGAGGTCGACCTCCTCGAGCGTGCGGTTGACGATCTTGAGGTCGAGGCCGAACGGGTTCTTGTAGACCTGGCCGCCCTCGGTGATCGCCGACGGCTTGCCGTCGGTGATCAGGAAGACCTGCTTGTTCGGCTGCTTGCGGCGAGCGAGCATCGAGCGCGCGAGCTGCAGCCCCTCGCGGGTGTTGGTGTGGAACGGGCCCGCCTCGATGTACGGCAGGTCGGAGAGCTCGACCCGCTCGGCGCGATCGCCGAACAGCAGCACCCCGAGATAGTCCTTCGGATACTTGGTGGTGATCAGCTCGGTCAACGCCAGCGCCACCTTCTTGGCCGGTGTGATGCGGTCCTCGCCGTAGAGGATCATCGAGTGGCTGACGTCGATCGCCAGCACCGTGGCGCAGGCGGTGAGGTGCTCGGTCTCGGCGACCTCGAGGTCCTCCTCGCGCAGCTCGAGCTCGCCGACGGTGCGCCGCAGCGCGTTCTGCACCGAGCGGACGGCGTCGATGCGGTGGAGGTCGTCACCGAACTCCCACGCCCTGGTCTCCGGCAGCCGTTCGACCCCCTCGCCGTGCGCCGCCGTCGGGTGGTAGCCCGCCTCGCCGCGCGACAG
>JBPEXA010000501.1:0-1910 GCA_052032135.1 Thermoanaerobaculia bacterium
GGTGCTCTCCGAGGTCTTCTACGACGCCTCGGGCGGCGACGGCGGCAAGGAGTGGGTCGAGCTCTACAACGCCGGCTCCACGACCGTCGACCTGTCGGGCTACAGCCTGGGGAACGGCGGCACTGCCTACACCTACAGCCTGGTCCAGCTCTCCGGGTCGATCGCGCCGGGAGCGACCTTCGTGGTCGGCGGTCCGACCAGCAGCGGCTCCAACGGCGATCCGAGCTTCGACCTGGTCGCCAACTTCGGCCCCGACTTCCAGAACAGCGGCTCGACCGCCGACGGCGTGGCGCTGTTCGACGTCCCCGCGGCGAACGTCGACGCCGGCACGGTGCCGGTCGACGCGGTGGTCTACGGCGGCAGCAACGGCAACGGCCTGATCGACGAGACCGGCGCCGCCAACGCGCCGGAAGTCGGCGACGCCCCTTCCGGGTCGTCGATCGAGCGCATCGACCTCGCCGGCGCGTGGCAGATCCAGGGCGCCCCCAACCCGAACGCGACCTCCCTCGGCGGGCCGGCCAACTCCGCCCCGGTGGTGGCGATCAGCTCGCCGACGGACGGTTCGACCTTCGCTGCCGGTGACAGCGTCACCTTCACCGGCACCGCCGGCGACGCCGAGGACGGCGACCTCACCGCCGGGCTCTCGTGGAGCTCCGATCTCGACGGCGTGATCGGGAGCGGCGGCTCGTTCTCCACCAGCGGTCTCTCCGTCGGCAGTCACACGATCACCGCCGCGGTGACCGACAGCGGCGGCGCCTCGGGCTCCGACCAGATCGGGGTGACGATCACCTCGGGCGGCGGCACCACGGAGGTGACGCTCACCTCCCTCGGGTCCGAGGACGGCTGGGTGCGCGAATCGAGCGAGACGAGCAACGAAGGCGGCCATTCGAACGCCACCGGAACCGGCAGCTCGGCCCTCCGCGTCGGCGACCACAAGAAGGATCGCCAGTACATGGCGGTGGTCTCCTTCGATACCTCGTCGATCCCCGACGGCGCCACCATCGTCTCCGCGACCCTGCGGCTCAGGCGCGGCAGTCTCAGCGGCACCAACCCGTTCGACACCCACGGCGTCGCCTTCGCAGACGTCCACAGCGGCGGCTTCGGCGGTGATCCAGCGCTGGCGCCGAGTGACTTCGAGGCGACCGCGACAGCGGTCGGCGCGGCGACGATGTCGAACCCGGTCTCCGACGGCGACTGGTCGGAGGGGGCGTTGAGCGGCGCCGGCCTGGCGGCGGTCGACGCCACCGGCACGACGCAGTTCCGCGTCTATCTGTCGCTCGACGACAACGACGACTCCGGCAACGACTACGTCGGCTTCTACTCCGGCGACCACGGCACCGCAGCCAACCATCCGCAGCTGGTGGTCGTATACCAGTAGCAGCTCGTAGCCCGGGGGGCGGCGACCGGTCGGCGCGAAGGCGCTAGACTGGGCGCCGACCTCCAACCAGACGGTTTCTACAAAAGGAGAGTGTGATGCAACGGACTCGGTTCGTTTCGGCAGTGGTGGTGATGGCGCTGGCGGTGGTGCCGGTGATCGCCGAGCACCACGAGAGCGAGGAGATGGCCTCGACCGCGTACTCGCGAAACCTCGCCTTCGTCGGCGGGCGAGCGGTACAGCTCGCGGACGCCATCCCGGCGGAAGCGTACGGCTGGCGGCCGATGGAAGGGGTGCGGTCGATCAGCGAGGCGATCATGCACATGGCGGGCGCCAACTATTTCTTCGCCGGGCAGCTCGGCACGCCGCCCCCGGAAGGGGTCGATCCCCGGGCCATGGAGTCGATCACCGACAAGGCCGAGTGCGTCGCGGCGCTGGAGAAGTCCAACGCCCACCTCGCGAAGGCGTTCGACGCGGTGGAGGACTCGAGCGCGGCGATGAGCGTCTTCGGCCGCGACGCCACCGTCGAGGACAT
>JBPEXA010000502.1:0-2608 GCA_052032135.1 Thermoanaerobaculia bacterium
TGCCACCGAGTCGTGGTGGACGACGCCCGGCTTCGATCACGCCCGGACGCGCTTTCCGCTGACCGGTCGCCACCGAGGCGTCGCCTGCGGCGACTGCCACCGGCAGGGGTCGGCGATGGTGTTCCGTGGCCTGCCGTTCGCGGCTTGCAGCGACTGCCATGCCGATCCTCACGAGGCGCGGCTGGGGGCGGACTGTGCCAGCTGCCATTCGACCGCCGGCTGGCGCGGGACGACGGCCAGCGCCGGCTTCGATCACACGCTCACCCGCTTCGCCCTCGAAGGGGCGCACGCCGAGGTCGACTGTGCAGCGTGCCACCGACCCGGTCAGCCGTTGCGGATCGCCGACTTCGAGCGCTGCGCCAGCTGCCACGCCGACGAGCACCTCGGCCAGTTCGCGGGCCGCGAGGACGGCGGAGAGTGCGCCGCCTGTCACACGGTCGAGGCGTTCGTGCCGGCGACCTTCACCGTCGACGATCATCAGCGCGGCCGCTTCCCCCTCGAGGGCGAGCATCTCGCGGTCGACTGCGTGGAGTGCCACCGCGAGACGACGTTCCGCGCCCGCGACAGCGGCGCCGTCGTGGCGACCCGGAAGTTCGCGTGGTCGGAGCTCGGTTGCGAGAGCTGCCACGCCGATCCGCACGGCGGCACCGTCGACGCCTGGTGGGCGGCCTCCGGCAGCGAGGGCGACCGCTGCCAGAGCTGTCACGCCGTCGACGGCTGGTCGGCGATCCGCTTCGATCACCGCGTCACCGGCTTCGCCCTCGAGGGTGCCCATCGGGAAGCGCCGTGCATCGGCTGCCACCAGGCGGCGCCGACCGAGGGCGTCACCAGGCCGCTACGGCTCGGCGGCCTCGACGCCGATTGCGCCAGCTGCCACGACGAGCCACACGGCGGGCAGTTCGTCGGCCGAGCGGGCGGCTGCGCCTCGTGCCACACCACGACCGCGTGGAGCCTGCTCGACTTCAACCACGACGCCACCGACTTCCCGCTCTCGGGTGCTCACGCACGCGCCGCGTGCGATCGCTGCCACCGGCCGTCGACCGACGGAGCGGTGGTCCAGTTCGCCGATCTCCCGACCCGCTGCGAGGCGTGCCACGGCGGCTGAGGCCGATCTCGCCCCGGCGGTGCGGCCGGTATACTGATCGACGCCGATGCGCCGTCCGCTCCTCGCCGCCCTGCTCGTCGCCGCCACCGCCGCGCTCCCCGCCTGCGACAGCGACTCCCCGACCAACCCGCCCCTGATGGAGGGCCCGGTCGCGTGGACGGTGCTGCTGAACAACGTGCAGTCCGCCCTCGAGGCGCAGACCCGCGAGGTGGTGCGCACCGACGCCGCGCTCGCAGCGTCGTGGGACGCGATCCTCGCCGACACCCCGAATCCCGATCCGCTGCCGCTGGTCGATTTCACCAGCGAGATCGTGCTGGTGGTCGGCTCGGGCCCCCAGCTCTCCGACTGCCACTCGATCACGGTGACCTCGGCGGTGAGCGACGGCGCCGACCTCGAGGTCACGGTCACCGAGACCGGCCCGACCAACGACTGCGCCTGCAACGACGACGAGAGCAGCCCGGTCGAGGTCGTGCGCATCCCGCGGGCCGACCAGGTCTCCTTCGTCAACGTCAACCGCACCGTTTGCAACGCGTGACGCTGCGAGCGTCGCCGCCGCGGAGCGCGCCGCGGCGCGTGCTAGCATCCCGCCGATCTCAGGCCATGGCGCCGCAGGCGGCGCGGGGGACGATCCAGACGGGATGAGCGACGGAGAGCGGGAGGTTCTCGATCTCGACGTGGTGTTCGTCGGCGCCGGGCCGGCCAGCCTCGCCGGCGCCTACCATCTCGGCACCCTGATCCGCCAGCACAACGAGGGCGTCCAGGCGGGCAACGGCAAGCTCGAGCCGGCGATCGCCGTCCTCGAGAAGGGGAAGGAGGTCGGCAGCCACGCCCTCTCCGGCGCGGTCGTCGATCCGCGCGCCTTCCGGGAGCTGATGCCGGGCAGCTGGCGGCAGGCGCCGTTCGAGGCGCCGGTCGAGGACGAGGAGCTGCTGTGGTTGACGCCGACGCGCGCCGTCGGCATGCCGATCCCGCCGATGCTCGAGAACGACGGCAAGTTCGTCGCCTCCCTCGGCAAGCTGCTGAAGTGGATGGCGCCGCAGGTCGAGGAGGCGGGGGCCGACATCTTCTGCGAGTTCCCGGCGGCGAGCATCCTGGTCGATGGCGAGCGGGTGATCGGCGTCCGCACCGGTGACCGCGGCATCGACCACGAGGGGCGCAAGAAGGCCAACTACGAGCCGGGGGTCGACGTTCACGCCGCCGTCACCGTGCTCGGGGAGGGGGCGCGCGGCACCCTCGTCAAGCAGCTCGACCGCACCCTCGGCCTCGGCGAGGAGCGCAACCCGCAGACCTACGCGATCGGCATCAAGGAGGTGTGGCAGGTGCCGGACGGACGGGTGCCGGCGGGCAAGGTGGTGCACAGCATGGGGTGGCCGCTCGGTTCGACCTTCGGCGGCGGCTTCGTCTACGGCATGGCCGACGACCTGTTGATCGTCGGGCTGGTGGTCGGCCTCGACTACCGCAACCCGTGGCTCGACCCGCACACCGAGTTCCAGCGCTTCAAGA
>JBPEXA010000503.1:0-4058 GCA_052032135.1 Thermoanaerobaculia bacterium
AGCACGTGGTGGTCACCGAGGGGGCCGGGCACCTTCGCGACGAGGCGCGGCGGGCGGTGCAGGACGGCGTCGAGCGGGTAATCGTCGCCGGCGGTGACGGCAGCGCGCACCACGCCGTGCAGGAGCTGGCGCGGAGTCGCACCGCGCTGGCGGTGCTCGGGCTCGGCAGCGGCAACGACCTGGCGGCGACGCTCGGCATGCCGGTGGGGGTGCGCGACGCTCTGGAGACGGCGCTGACGGCGCCGTCGCGGCCGATGGACCTCGGCCGCATCGGCGACCGCTACTTCGCCCTCTACTGCGGCTTCGGCATCGACGGCGAGGTGTCGCGGATCTACAACGAGGAGGTGCGCTGGCCCCGCGGCACCGCCGGCTACGTCTGGGCGTCGATCCGCGCGATCGCCGCCTTCGATCCGCCGACGCTGGCGATCGACGCCGGCGACGAGAGCGTGGAGCGACGCCTCGTGCTCGCCCTCGCCGCCAACGCCGAGCGGTGCGGCGGCGGGATGCGGGTGGCGCCGATGGCGTCGATCACCAGCGGCCGGCTGGAGCTGGTCCTGGTCGACGCGGTGTCGCGACCGCGGATGCTGATGCTGCTCGCCAAGGTCTTCCGCGGCGCCCACATCGGCCATCCGCGGGTGCACCATCTGCCGATCGAGCGGCTGACGGTCACCTCCGACCGACCGCTCGCCGCCTACGGCGACGGCGAGCGGCTGCTCGAGGTGCACGGCGAGCCGGTGGCGGTGTCGGTCGAGCCGGGGGCGTTGCGGGCGATCCGCGGCCCGGCGGCATCGGGCTAGGCGCGATCGGCCGGCGCGACAGCCGCCGTCCCGCTGGGCTCAGCCGTCGAAGTCGAACGAGACGCCCTGCGCCAGCGGCAGCTCGGTGCCGTAGTTGAGCGTGCACGTCTGCCGCCGCATGTAGGCCTTCCAGGAGTCGGACCCCGCCTCGCGGCCGCCGCCGGTCTCCTTCTCCCCGCCGAAGGCGCCGCCGATCTCAGCCCCGGAGGTGCCGATGTTGACGTTGGCGATCCCGCAGTCGCTGCCGGCGGCGGAGAGGAAGCGCTCGGCGGAGCGCATGTCGCGCGTGAAGATCGCCGACGAGAGTCCCTGCGGCACCGCGTTGTGCAGCTCGATCGCCTCCTCGAGGGTGTCGAACTCGAGGAGGTAGAGGATCGGCGCGAACGTCTCGTCGCAGGTGATCGGCAGCTGTCGATCGACCGCCACCAGCGTCGGCTCGACGAAGAATCCGGGCCGGTCGAGCCGCCCGCCGCCGGTGAGGACGGTGCCCCCCTGCTCGCGGACGGCGTCGAGCGCCGCCATCATGTCGTCGACCGCGCCCTCGTCGACCAGCGGGCCCATCAGGGTCGAGGGATCGAGCGGGTCGCCGATGGTGATCGACCCGTAGGCGTCGACCAGGCGCCGTCGCATCGACTCGGCGATCCCGCGCTGCAGGAACAGCCGCCGGGTGGTGGTGCACCGCTGCCCGGCGGTGCCGACGGCGGCGAACAGCACCGCTCGCAGCGCGAGGTCGAGGTCGGCGTCGTCCATGACGATGATGCCGTTGTTGCCGCCGAGCTCGAGCAGCGAGCGGCCGAGCCGCTCGGCGACGGTGCGACCGACGGCGCGCCCCATCGCCACCGACCCGGTCGCCGACACGAGGCGCATCCGCGGATCGGCGACCATCGGCTCGCCGACGTGGTGGCGGTCGCCGATCGCCAGCCCGAAGACCGGTGGCGCGTCGTTGGCGGCGATCACCTCGGCGGCGATGCGGGTGACCGCCAGAGCGCAGAGCGGCGTCTTCTCGGACGGCTTCCAGATCATCGAGTCGCCGCACACCGCCGCCACCGCTGCGTTCCACGACCAGACGGCGACCGGGAAGTTGAAGGCGGAGATGATGCCGACCGGGCCGAGCGGGTGCCACTGCTCGTACATCCGGTGCTGCGGCCGCTCGGAGTGCATCGACAGGCCGTACAGCTGGCGCGACATGCCGACGGCGAGGTCGCACATGTCGATCATCTCCTGCACCTCTCCGAGGCCCTCGCTCAGCACCTTGCCCATCTCGAGCGATACCAGACGCCCGAGGTCGTCCTTGTGCTCGCGCAGCGCGTTGCCGAGCTGGCGCACGATCTCGCCCCGCGCCGGCGCCGTCCAGCTCCGCCACTCCTCGAAGGCGCGCTGCGCCGTCGCGGCGCACCGCTCGTAGTCCTCGGCCGTCGCCGAGCGGACCCGCCCGATCGCCTCGCCGGTCGCCGGATCGACCGACACGATCTCCGGTCCGCCGGTCTCGAACCACTCGCCGTCCCAGGCGCCGGTCTGGGGTCCGTCGATCCCGAGGCGCTCGAGGATCCGGTCAGCTTCGATGGTCGCGGTGGCGTTCATGGCGTCGATCTCCGGGGAATGGGGGCGGCCGCAGCGCGGTCGCGCTCAGCCGAGTCGCTCGAGGGTGGTCGCCAGCCGCCCGAGGCCCTCGGTCGCCTCGTCGGCGGAGAGCGTCAGCGGCGGACGGAAGCGGATCGACCGCTCGCCGGAGCGCAGGCCCAGCACGTCGGCGTCGAGCAGTGCCGTCAGTAGCTCCTCGCGCCGCTCGCGGCTCGGCAGGTCGAAGGCGGCGAACAGGCCGCGGCCGCGGCAGTTGGAGACCAGCTCCGGGTGCCGTTCGCCGAGCTCGCGGAGTCCGTCGAGCATCAGGGCGCCGACCTCGGTCGCGTTCTCGAGCAGGCTCTCCTGCTCGATGATCTCGACGTAGCGCCGGCAGCGCACCATGTCGACGAGGTTGCCGCCCCAGGTCGAGTTGATGCGGCCGGAGACGGCGAAGACCGAGTCGACCTCGTCGAGCCGCGGCCCGGCGCAGATCCCGCACACCTGCGTCTTCTTGCCGAAGGCGAAGAGGTCGGGCTCGACGTCGAAGTGCTCGAAGCACCACCAGCGGCCGCTGGTGCCGAATCCTGTCTGCACCTCGTCGAAGATCAGCAGGAACTCGTGCTCGTCGGCGAGCTCCCGCAGACGGCGCAGGAAGTCGCCGCGGAAATGGCGGTCGCCCCCCTCCCCCTGGATCGGCTCGATGATGAGGGCGGCGATGTCGTGGGGGGTGGCGGCCAGCGCGGCCTCGATCGCCGACTCCACCGCCGCCTCGACGCGGGCGACGTCCTCGACCACCTCGTCGTCGACCGGGAAGCGCAGCGCCGGCGTCGGTAGTCGCGGCCAGTCGAACTTGGCGAAGTAGTCGATCTTCACCGGGTCGGTGTTGGTGAGCGACAGGGTGTAGCCGCTGCGGCCGTGGAACGCCCCTTCGAAGTGGAGGATGCGATGGCCGATCTCGCCGCGCCCGGCGGCGAGGTTCTTGCGCACCTTCCAGTCCATCGCCGCCTTGAGAGCGTTCTCCACCGCCAGCGCTCCCCCCTCGATGAAGAACATGCGGGCGGCGAGGGCGTCGGGGACGGTGCGCGCGAACGCCTCGACGAAGCGTGCCATCTCGACCGTGTAGAGGTCCGAGTTCGACGGCTTGTTGACCGCCGCCGGCATCAGGCTGTCGAGGAACTCCGGGTCGGTGAGGCCCGGGTGGTTGTAGCCGAGGGTGCAGGTGGCGAAGCAGCCGAAGAGGTCGAGCAGGGGGCGGTCGCGCACGCTGTCCCACAGCCAGGAGCCGCAGCTGCGCTCGAGGTCGGCGACGACCGGGAGGCCGTCGGCGAGGATGTGGCGGCCGAGGCTGTCCCGAACCTCCGCGGGCGAGATCCGGGCGGACTGCGACACCGTCGTCGTCATCTGCGGGTACCTCCGGGGCGTCGTCGGCGGGGTGGGCGGTGCCGACTGCTAGGGAGGGGCAGGGTAGCACCCCCTCGAAACGGGGGTCAACGATCGACCGGCGAGATGTCGGCGGGGTCGAGATGGTGCCGCCGGCGGACGAGCTCGCCGGCCACCGCCGTGCGGTTGCGGCCGGTCTCCTTGGCGACGTACATGGCGGCGTCCGCCAGCCGCAGCAGGGAGCTCTTCGAGCGCTCGTTGCTCTGATCGGGGGTCGTGTGCCGGTGGAGCGACGCGACGCCGATCGAGCAGGTGATG